>CBDUGY010000003.1:0-86146 GCA_965367015.1 uncultured Ulvibacter sp. | reverse complement strand
GAAAGCGGTGTCCCTTTGTAATTACTTCTATAATCGTTATAACTCCATAGCGAACCTGTCTTGGCCTAACTCCCAGATTCATTAGGCGTTCCCCCATTTCTCGATCTTCACCACCATACTGCATTCGCTCGTCAAAACCATTTACCACAATAATATCTTCGCGCCATCCGGAAGCATTGTTTCCATCCCATGTTGCCTTGGTTGGTGTAAAAGTGTTTAGCAATTTTTGCTTAAAAATACTTGCCGTTAGTTTATTCAGCTTAAAGGATTTTCTTATGCCTTTTGCCACTAACCAATCCACATCAAAACATCGTTGCTCGATAATATCTTCTCTTGAAATAACTTCGGAAATATTAAGTGGTAACTTAAAATAACCTCCAGATAAGAAACATCCGGGCTTTTTGAGTCTTAAGTGGGTCGCCACCAGATCTTGGCGTGGAATGCAATCCCCATCGGTAAAAATTAAATAGGTGCCCTTGGATGCAACAATCGCTTTATTTAGGATTTTTGTCTTTTGAAAACCCTTGTCCTCTTGCCAAACATGGGTAATATTTAGGGATGAATTCTTCTGAAAATCTGCGATTACTTCTTGAGTTTCTTTTGAAGAACCATCATCGGCAATAACTATTTCAAAATTTTTCTCAGTTTGTACTTCAAACCCCCACAGGGCTTTTCGAAGCCATTCGGGGTGGTTGTAAGTGCTTATAATTACTGAAACTGGAGTCATTTTGAGGCTATTTTTTTACAATTCCGAAGTCAGTCCATTTTTTATTTTCTTCTCGCGTCGTTTTGCGAATCTTCAAATTTTTGTCAATTGACTCCTGATTTTTATATCCTCGTGGATGATCTAAATGAACTACAACGGCATTGTAGCGTATCTGCTTACTTTTTAATCCATAATTGCATAACCGCTCACCCAATTCGCGATCCTGGCCTCCGTATTGCATTCGTTCGTCAAAACCGTTTACAGCTACAATATCATTTTTCCAACCCGAAGCATTATGACCATTCCAACTCGCATTTGTTGGAGTGACAGCATTCAAAAACCCGGCCTTTACCGAACCTGCGGTAAGTTTATTATTCTTAAAAGAAATGGGCAATCCTTTCTTTTTCAACCATGCGACGTCGAAACAGCGCTCGGTATAAATATCTTCCTTAGTGATGGATTGAGAAATAGGCATAGGCAACATAAAGTACCCTCCCGAAAGGAAATAGCCTTCTTCCCTATACTTAACATGTTGTTCCACAAAATCTTTTCTCGGAATACAATCTCCGTCACTCATAATAATATAAGCAGTACTGCATTTGAGGATCGCCTTGTTCAAAATTTGTGACTTCTGAAAACCATTATCTTCATGCCAGACATGTACAATGGGATAGAAAACTTCATCTTTCATCTTATCTATCAAATTTTTGGTCTCCTGTCTAGAGCCGTCATCAGCGATCACAACTTCGAACATTCGATAGGTTTGATTGTTATAACCATACAATACCTTTTCGAGCCAAGCGACCGAATTGTAAGTACTGATAATTATAGAAGTATCTATGGCTTGCATAAAGCGCAAAGATAATCTTATTTCTTAAGTTTGTACTATGTCAACACTAACGGTCATTATACCCACTTTTAACGAAGCTGCTTATATAGAAGACGCCTTGAAATCGGTTACTTTTGCAGACGAAATAATAGTGATCGATTCGTATAGTACCGACAATACTTTATCTCTCGCTAAACCTTATGCAACCAAAATTCTGGAACGAAAATTCGATAATTTCTCCGCACAAAAAAACCACGCATTAAAACATGCTAGCTGTGATTGGGTGTTATTTGTAGATGCCGATGAGCGAGTAACACATTCTATGGAAGCTGAAATTAAGGAGATTCTGAAAAATCCGAAGCACGGCGGATATAAAATTAATTTTCCGCATTTCTATATGAATCGTTTTTTATATCAGCATAGCGATAATGTACTGCGACTCGTAAAACGCCAAGGCGCGAAATACTCAGGGATAGTTCATGAAAAACTGGAATGCCAAGGCAGCGTAGGAATGTTAGAAAACAAAATGCTGCATTATACTTATAAGGATCTCGATAATTATATAACTAAAAAAG
Source organism: uncultured Ulvibacter sp. (assembly GCA_965367015.1). Taxonomy (GTDB): domain Bacteria; phylum Bacteroidota; class Bacteroidia; order Flavobacteriales; family Flavobacteriaceae; genus CAXBES01. The sequence continues at coordinate 84,036 of CBDUGY010000003.1, read as the reverse complement.
AATCATATGCCTGGTTTCAGGCAGAGCAATTATACTCGAAAGACAAAAAAGTTACTTGGTTTCATTTGTTTATTAAACCCGGTTATCGCTTCTTTCGATCCTATATTCTTAAAGGAGGTTTCCGCGATGGGGTACCCGGATTAACTGTAGCTGCAGTCAATGCATATGGAGTTTTTGGGAGATATGTAAAACTATTATTGTTACAGAAAGGGATGCGATGAGTGAAAGATTGATTTCGGAAGTCATAAATTAAGAAATAATAAATGAACTCTTCCTGTTCGTCAGAAATTTCAAAAAATCTTCCCGAATCGAATCTTCCTCTTAAATTTTTTTAAAGTGAATTCCCCTTTTATATCAATACGCTGAATTTCGAAGGGGTTTTTAAATGGATAATGATTAACTCTATTCCCTATTCGCAAACCATACTGCAATTTCAGTTTTTTTAATAGTTCAATAAATTGTTTCTTTCCTGATATATCACGAGGATATTTACCGTATGGATATGCCAATATGGGTGCAAAGGGTAAGCTATTTTCTGAAACAACTTCAAAACATCTTTGAGTATCATCTTCTATTTCTTCCTCAGAAAGTTCGTTATACCTCTTATGGTCAAAACTATGAAAACCCAATTCAATAACTGAAGGATCTAAAGAATGTAACTGTTCAGAATTCATTATTGGCAAAGAATTAGTGTTCCATTCGTCTGTCTTACCCAGATAATTTAATGGAATGAAGAAGCTTGCTTTTAACTTGTATTTTTTCAGTAGTGGAACTACCATTTTCAACTGACTCACATAACCGTCGTCGAAAGTAATTACAACATTACGTTTCGACGGGAGTTTCTTTAGCTTTAGAAGCTCTTTGAAATGATACGTTTTATAACCGTTTTCCACTAAATAAGCAAACTGCCTTTCAAGCATTTCCACGCCAATAGTCAAGCCGTTTCCTTCTCCGGCAGTTACATCGTGATACATTAAAATAGGAAGTTTCGCCACGTCTGTTATAGAGTTTATAGTTGTAAAATTATTACTTTTACGCAAACTACACCTAACTATTGAAAAAGTCTGTTAAAATAAGTGCTTTGGCAATTACCCTTAACGAAGCAGATGCGATGGAATCCTATCTAAAAAACCTATGGTTTGCAGACGAAATAATCATTGTAGATTCACATAGTACAGACCAAACACGAGCAATAGCTTCCGAAAATGACAAGGTCACTGTATACGAACGTACATTCGATAACTTTTCAGCTCAAAAAAACTTTGCCATTTCCAAAGCTTCTAATGATTGGGTCGTTTTTTTCGATCTCGACGAGGAAGTAACTTCAGCTCTTTCCGAAGAAATAGTAAAAGAATTTGAAAATCCTATAGCCGCTGCCTACGAAGTCAATCGCGACTTTTACTTTATGGGAAAACGTATTAAATACAGCGGATTGCAGAACGATCGGGTAGTTCGTTTTTTTAATAAAAAATATTGCAGCTATAACACCAACCTCGTCCATGAAACTTTAGAGGTAAAGGGAGATATTGCGATTTTAAAAAATCATCTTCCACATCATACCTATAAAACTTTCGACGAATATACTGCCAAGATGCACAGATATAGTGCGCTTCAAGCGAAAATGCTTTATGAGAAAAAGAAGAAACCTACCCTGTTTCATTTTCTCTTCAGACCTTTTTATCGGTTTTGGTATCAATTTGCAATACGTTTGGGTTTTCTTGATGGGAAAGAAGGATTTATTTTAGCCTATGTCAGTGCCTTCTCAGTCTTTAAAAGATATGTAAACTTGTGGTTGTTATACCGTAAAATTGACTGATGATGAAAAAGATATTTCTAGAATCTCACAATTTAAAGAATAAGTTTTCGGGCTTTGGTCAATTTAACTACCATCTTATTAGCGCGTTTGCGAACAACCCGATAAAAGGTTTGAAACTGGTAATTCATGCTAAGGATATAAAAGGTTTGAAGGCTGAATTTGGTAGTGTTTTCAAGTACAAAAAATACAGATCGATCACTCGACATAAACCGTTTAGAATAAAGACTAAGTACGATCTTTGGCATTCATTAAATCAGAATATTAAAATAGAACCCTTCTTTGACATTCCGTATATAATGACTGTTCACGATATTCATTTTATTACTGAAGGATCTCCGGGCCTGCAATTGCAGTTGCGTGCGAAATTTAATGAGAAATTGAAGCGCTGCAAGGCAATTGTGTACATTTCAGAATTTGCCAAAAAAGATACCCATGATCATTTCGACGTTCCAAATATCCCTGAGTACGTAATCTATAACGGAAATACAATCACCGAAATTACGCTTCCTGAAGACTACATCCCTTCCACCCAGGTGAAATCACCCTATTTATTTACAATCGGTGATTTTAGTGAGCGTAAGAACTTTATGAGTTTGGTAGAGATGCTTCGATATCTTCCTAATTATAATTTGGTACTCTCAGGAAACAATAATTCTATTTATGCTGATAAGCTAACTGCTCTCGTTAAAAACTACGGAATGGAAGATCGTATTTTCCAAACAGGAAAGATTGAAGATTTCGATAAGCAGTATTATCTTAAAAATTGTGAAGCCTTTGTGTTTCCATCTCTACGGGAAGGTTTTGGCATCCCTCCTATTGAAGCTATGCGCTTCGGAAAACCGGTTTTTATTTCCAACAATACTTCACTTCCGGAAATTGGAGGTGATCATAGCTTCTACTGGGATCACTACGATCCGGAATATATGGCGAATACTTTAAAACTGGGAATGGCGAGATTTCATAATGCGCAAGAATTTTATGAAGATTGGTATGTTAAAAGAGCAAAAAGCTACAATTGGGATATCACCGCAAAACAGTATCTTGATGTGTATCGGCAACTACTAGGAGTTTAAGTAGTAACTGTGTGAAATATTTTGAGAGCGTACTGTTAAAAACCTGGTATTAAGAATTAAATTTCGAATATCGGCTTTACCCAATTCTCAACTTTGTATTTCGACAAGATTTCAGGTGCTATTTCTAAGTAAGGAGAGTTGACAAATTCTTCCGGAATTTTTATATTCTGCGGGTCGATAACCAAGATATTTTGCGGATGATAGAAATCGTAATTCACGATATCCTTATTGGTAGTTACAAGTTTTCTGCGGTGACCCAAAGCTTCAAAAACTCGAAATGATAAGCCAATTTGCTCGGTTCGTTGAATTTCCACGAGGATCTTTGCATCTTTAATCAAATCTGAAACTTCGGTAATTGACTTATGTGAATTGATTATTTCTACATTTTCAGACAGCATTTCGGATCCATTATACACCAGAAACTTGTATGACCAATTCCTTTCATTAATGTAAGTTGCCAATTTTTCCAAGAGCGGAAATCGATAATCGTAAGTAGATATATTAAAAAATTGAAAGCTTATATCGTCTACTGTGCTCTGCTCAAAAATAAAATTCGTTAAAAAATTTAAATTGTACTTTGACACGTCAAGTTTATCGTAGCTATAGATACTATCGAATAAAGGAATAATCTCTATTTTGCGTGGAAATCTTCTGGTGCTATCATAATAATAAGCAATAAATTGATCGCAGTTCGCTTTGAGATGTTTTAGAGTGACATCGTCTAATAGATCGGGGCGAATTATGAATACAATATGTTGTTTGCCAAGTTTGTTTATATCAACAACAATGCGCTCGTTAACAAAGGTTTTCTTGAGGTTTTTACCGAGAAAAAGCTTAGTGAAAAAATTCTGAAGTTTGTGTAGTCTATTTCGATATTGAAATTTTGGCCGATCCAAAAACAGGATCGAAGCATCCACATCTTCAAATTTTGATAGCGCGCTATGTATATGTGTTGTGTAACCAAAAGCATAAGGCGCGATTACGAGTATTTTTTTTGATGACTTCGTCATAAATTACACGATAATACCTAATCCATTATGATATGGATAATTGTATACCCTCTTACCGGCAGCCTTAGCAATATCAATTACGGCACGTCTCACTTCCGGAAAACTTTCGGTATCGTGAAAAATAGTGCAATCACTATGCTTCGCCGCCCATAATCCACATTCGAAAGTTTCCTTATAATTATGCACTATATCAACATGAGAAAAATCATATCTTTCTTTATCGGTCTTGATCCAATCGCGATAATCGTACTTAAATAGCTTGATATTATTATATTTTGCCAAAGATGACTTCGTTTGTTCAAAATGATCTCCTTTAAAATCGGTATGCTCGTCCCCAATAAAAATATCAACTCCCTTTACTTCTTTAAAGTAGTTTGAGAAAACCACCGAAGAGTACCCAAATTCAACTCCAAACTCAATACAGGAATCTCTCCCTATATTAAATCGATTTAAAATGTCTTCTATAATAAGTTCTAGTCCTTCCCAAGCGGTTACAACTTCCAGCATGTCCTTAGGTTTCTGTTTAGAGATAGGAATATAGGTTTCCATTGGTAATCTCCTGTGTAATAGATATTTTTTAAATTTAGATCTTAAGCCCATATTTGAAATTGTATATTTGGCAAAAGTAAATAAAAAAGCCTAACCTCTGTGGGTAAACAACCAAAGGACATTGCTGTAATTATTATCAACTACAACTCTTCAAAGTTTACATTGGAGTGTATTGAAACTGTAGTCACAAAAACTTCGGAAGGCATTTCTTACGAAATTATCGTGGTAGACAACAATTCTCAACTATCTCAATATAAATTACTGAAGGATAACTTTCCGAAACAACAACACATTAGTCTTTATAGGAGTAACATTAATACAGGTTTTGGTGGCGGAAATATGCACGGTGCACAATTCGCAAATGCTCAATACCTACTTTTCCTGAATAATGATGCGATGTTGATAAACGATTGTTTGTCAATACTCTTGAATTTTATGAAGCGTCATTCGGAAGTTGGTGTTTGCACGGCACAGAACTTTGACGAACACCACAATCTTGTTCCTTCGTTCGATCACAATAAAGGTTTACGACGTCTTATTTTCGGAAGAGGATTTTTGGAAAAATATAATTCTAAGCGCTACCCTAAACGCAAGAAAACTTACAAAGAACCCGTGGAAAGCGATTGGGTAAATGGAGCATTTTTATTTTTTTCTTCGGAAGCCTTTGCCCTCGTAGGTGGCTTCGATACTGCTATATTTTTATATTGGGAGGAAATGGATATTTGCAATAGGTTGAGGAAATATAACTATAAAAGCATGTTGGTTCCAGAAGCAAAAGTGATGCATTATCAAGGAGTAAGCATTGGCACTTCGAAGCTGATAAACAGAGAGAGTTATATCTCCTATTTATACGTAGTAAGAAAGCATTACGGATATTTTAAATATTTAATTACCCGTAAATATCTAGCCATTGTTATCCTGCTGAAACCTAAAAAATGGTATTTGCTTCCGGTGATCTTAAAAAGTAATTCGCAGGCTGAATCATTAAAACATCAACAACAAATAACTTTCCTCAATGAGAACTGAAATTGAAAACGCTTTGGCCGTTCTAAAACGCGGCGGATTAATTCTCTATCCTACCGATACGGTCTGGGGTATAGGCTGTGATGTAACCAACCATGAAGCTATCGAACGCATCTACAAATTAAAGAAAAGAGCGGAAAGCAAGTCGATGATTTGCCTGGTGAACGATTTTAAAATGTTGAATCAGTTTGTGGAAGATGTTCCTGAAGTAGCCTACGATATTTTGAAATACGCAGTAAAACCAACGACTATAATTTACGACGACCCTATACGGGTGTCAGAAAATATTATTGCAGATGACAATTCATTAGCCATACGCGTAGTTCAGGATGATTTTTGCAAACAATTAATCCGAAAGTTCCGACGGCCCATCGTTTCTACTTCAGCAAATGTAAGTGGTAAGAAAACTCCGATGAGTTTTAACGAAATTTCGAAGGAGATAATTGAGGGTGTAGATTATGTTGTAAATTATGATCGCTCTAAAAAATCAGGGAAGCCTTCAGCAATTATTAAATTGAAAAACGACGGATCGGTTAAGGTAATACGAGAATAAGAAGTATAAAAATTAAGCTCAAACTGCTACTCTTGTTCACAAAAAATAGTGAAACCATCTTGGTTTCAGAAATGCTGTATCGTATCTTTGTCAAGTGGCTAAAGACAATTATAAAAACGCTCTAAAACAACCAATTTTCAACACTGTTTCGAAGGCGGCTTCTCGGCTAAATTTAGAAACTTATGTGATTGGTGGCTTCGTAAGAGACCTCATCTTGAGACGTGGTGATGCCAAGGATATTGATATTGTTGCTGTTGGCAGCGGAATCGATTTGGCAAACGAAGTTTCGAGATTACTTCCCGCAAAACCAAAGGTGTCAATTTTTAAGAATTACGGAACCGCTATGCTTCATAGTGGAAATATCGAACTGGAATTTGTTGGAGCCAGAAAAGAATCGTATTCCGAAGAAACTAGAAATCCCTCGGTAGAAACCGGAAGTCTGGAAGACGACCAGAATAGAAGAGATTTTACGATAAATGCGTTGGCTCTGAGTTTAAATGAAAATAACTTCGGTGAGCTTATTGATCCGTTTAACGGAGTTGAAGATCTCAAAAATAAAATAATTCGAACACCTCTCGATCCTGATATTACTTATAGCGACGACCCTTTAAGGATGCTTAGGGCGATACGTTTTGCAACACAACTAGATTTTACTATTGAAAAAGAATCTTTGGCGGCAATTACAAATAATGCAGATCGAATAAAAATAATATCTAAAGAAAGAATAGTCGACGAATTGCACAAGATCTTAGCTTCTGAAACTCCCTCGAAAGGGTTTTCATTATTACATAAAACGGATCTTCTGAAGTATATTTTACCCGAATTGGTCGCTTTACAAGGCATAGACGAAAAGGAAGGTCAGAGACATAAAGACAACTTCTGGCACACTCTTGAAGTGGTTGATAATATCGCGAAAGCCACCGATGACGTTTGGCTTCGTTGGGCTGCTCTTTTGCACGATATAGGTAAGGCTCCCACCAAGCGATTTGATAAAAAGATTGGCTGGACTTTTCATGCCCACGAATTTATTGGAGCAAAAATGGTCTATAAAATCTTTAAAAGACTTAAAATGCCACTGAATGACAAGATGAAATTTGTTCAGAAAATGGTACTAATGAGTTCGCGGCCAATTGCATTAGCTAATGATGTTACCGATAGTGCTGTGCGCCGTTTAATATTTGATGCCGGTGAATATGTGGATGATTTAATGACTCTCTGTGAAGCCGATATCACGACAAAAAATCCGAAGAAGTTTAAAAAATACCATAATAATTTCCAACTCGTTCGAGACAAATTGATAGAAGTTGAAGAACGCGACCATGTTCGTAATTTTCAACCACCGGTAAGTGGTGAAGAAATAATGAAAACCTTTAATTTGAAGCCCTCACGAGAGATTGGAATCATAAAAGATGCAATTAAGGAGGCAATACTAGAGGGTGACATCCCTAATGAATATGAGGCCGCCAAGCACTTTATGTTAAATAAAGGTGCCGAACTTGGCTTAACCCCTGTTTAATATGGAAAATATAATTCTAGAAACTGAACGCCTCATAATTCGTCCTTTTACCATTGAAGATGCCGAAGGGGCACTCGAATTTTGTTCAAATCCTAAAACAATCGAGAATACGGGAGATATTATTCGAACTACCGTAGAGGAAATTGAAGATTTAATAATCAATGTATATTTAAGTGATTATGCAAAATACGGTCACGGACGCTTTGCCGTAATACATAAGAAGGATAATAAAATAATTGGATTTAACGGACTCAAATACCTACCGTATGCCAACGGCTCGGATATTGGATATCGCCTGCTCCCGGAGTACTGGGGCAAAGGTATTGCTACCGAATCTTCTTTAAAAATACTCGAATATGCTTTTAATCATAGAGGTCTCGATAGAGTCTTAGGGTTCGTATATCAGCACAATCCCACCTCATCGAATGTTTTGAAAAAACTTGGATTTAATTTAATTAATGTAGCTCCATACCCGGACCAGCAAGATGATATAGATGTAGAATGGTACGAATTAACCAGTGAAATGTATGAAAGACAATAAAAAAGTAATATACTGGCTGCTTACAGGATGTACCTTAATTTTCATAATGGTGGTAGTTGGTGGGATAACCAGGTTAACACATTCGGGATTATCGATTTCCAATTACAAATTAATCTCCGGTACTATCCCACCAATGAATGAATTGGAATGGGTGGAAGCTTTCGATCTTTATAAGCAATATCCGGAATACCAAAAACTAAATACCAACTTTACCCTCGAAGACTTTAAGGATATTTATTTCTGGGAGTGGTTGCATCGCGTACTGGGTCGATTCATCGGACTTGTATTTATTATTCCTTTTCTTTATTTCCTTCTGAAAAAACAACTTACCAAACCTACCATTCGAAAATGTTTGTTATTACTTTTCTTAGGGGGATTTCAAGGCTTCTTAGGCTGGTATATGGTCAAAAGCGGCCTGGTAGACCGTCCCGATGTAAGCCACTATAGATTATCCATGCACCTTACAACTGCTTTTATAACATTTGCATACACACTTTGGGTTGCATTAGATCTGTGGTATCCTGTCAAGAAAGAGGTTCAGAAGGGTTTTCGGAATCTTATACGGTTTGGATTAGTAGTATTACTGATTCAAATCATCTGGGGTGCCTTTGTAGCCGGATTGGACGCGGGATGGATTCATAATCATTGGCCCTTAATGAGTGATGGAAAGCTAATACATGAAACGGTGACCATAGAACAATCTCCCGTTTGGAAAAACTTCGTTGAAGGAAAAAGTGGAGTCCAATTTGTACATCGATATTTGGCCTATGTAGTAGTAGCGATCATTGCACTTATATGGTGGAGGGCTAAGAAGATGACACTTACGATACGGCAGAAAAACGGAATTAACTTTCTGGTAGTATTAGTTATAGTTCAATTTATATTAGGCGTTTTTACGCTAATATATCAGGTCCCTGTTATTCTGGGTGTATTACATCAGGTTGCGGCATTTTTCCTGTTAGCTGCGATGACTTTTACACTACATCGGTTTAGTAAATAATCTAAAAGTTCTAGGTAATAAAATATTGCATATTTATAGGAACGGTGTATTTTTTGTATACTTTTCTAATCCGAAATAGCAACAACCTTTTACTTAAAAACAATATCTTTGCAGCTAAATTTAAAACAATGATTTTCCGATTTAGAGTTATACTTGATACCCACGATGATGTATTTCGCGATATAGAAATTGAGGCATCAGCGACCCTCGAAGATTTTCACAATGCAATTACACAGGCCTTTGGTTTCGGCGGTCAAGAAATGGCCTCTTTTTATACCAGCAATGACTTATGGGAACAAAATGAAGAGATTGCGCTTTTCGATATGAGTGAAGGGGAAGCGGTAATAAGAGTAATGAACGAAACCAGTGTTGACGATGTTGTTTCTGAAAAAGAGACCAAGCTCATTTATATTTATGATTTTTTAAATATGTGGACATTCTTGGTAGAATTAGCGGAAATCGCAGAACCTGAAGCAGGAATGATCTATCCGAATCTTATGTTCGCCCATGGCGAAATTCCGGATGAGGCGCCCGATAAAGAATTCGTTGTTGAAGGTGGAGAAGATGAAGACGACGATTTCGATGAAGAATATGACATGGATCCGGAAGACTACGACAACCTCGATTTCGACGAGAACTGGAACTAACTACAAGCCGTTCTAATACTACGCCTCAAAAAAATTCAACAATATAAATAGCCACAATGATCAACTTATATTCTGCCCACATTGCTTCACTTTCAATACATCGTGTTGGAAACAAGAGCAAGAATGAACCAATATTGCTTTCCGAAGAAACCTATAAAATGGACGACGAAATCACGCCACTTTTAAAAGAGTTTTTTCTGAAACCTTTTCGGGACAAAGAAGAGAACTATTATCATTTTACCAATGAAGCCGATGTAGAATTCAACGAATTATACGCATTGGCTTCGGAAGTATTTTCTAATCCCGAAAGTATTCACGAGCAGAGTAAAAAAATTACAAAGCACTTGTACGATCAATCCATGCATCCGCACATTAAAAGTGGTGAAGTATATATTGCATTCCTTGAAAACATTCAGATAGATAATGAAAAAGTGAACGCCATAGGAATTTTTAAATCGGAGTTAAAGCAAGATTTTCTTCAGTTTTCTGAAAAAGTGAATCAGTTGGAGGCAAGTCTTCAACAAGGGGTAAACCTCAACAGATTGGATAAAGGCTGTCTTATTTTCGACTTTAAAAAAGAGGAAGGTTATAAGATTCTTTCAGTAGATAGTAACCGCTATGATGCTCGATATTGGTTAGAGAGTTTCCTAGGTGTCGATGCTTTCGAAGACGAGAATTTTCAAACAAAGAAGTATCTAAAATTTTGTCAGAATTTTGCTAAAGACGTTGTTCTCCCGGCAGAAGACAAAAAAGAAGAAGTGCTTTTTATGAACCGGGCAGTAAACCATTTTGCTAAAAACGATGCTTTCGAAGAATCATTATTTATAAATGAAGTTATCGACAACCCGGATCTTATACCCGAGTTTAAACACTACAAAACGGAGCAAGCTCCAAAATACAAAATCGAAGACCTTACCTCCTTCCCTATCTCAAATACTGCAGTCACCGCAGCCAGAAAAAAGATAAAAAATGTCATCAATCTTGACACCAATATTCAGATAAAATTGGATTTTATAAATCCTGAAAGTGCTGAGCGCTTTGTAGAGAAAGGTTGGGATGAGGAAAAGCAGATGTACTATTACCTTGTATATTTTAACAAAGAACAGAAATCGTAGCCTAAATAGGTTATGTTGCTATATTTCTCTAATCTTTGTTGCAATTCACTTTGATTTAAAGGATCTAATGAGAATTGTAACAATTTTCAATCCTGCTCGTCATACTCTTAACTAATCACCAAAACAGAATCTGTGGATACAATTCTCACTATAAGTAATCTCACTAAAAAATTTGGTTCCTTAACAGCAGTAGACAATTTGTCATTTTCAATTGACAAAGGCAATGTTTACGGTATTTTAGGTCCGAATGGAAGCGGTAAATCAACTACTTTGGGTATTGTACTGAATGTGGTAAACAAGACCTCGGGAGATTTTCATTGGTTTGATGGAAAGGGATCAACTCACGAAGCCTTGAAAAAAGTTGGAGCTATTATAGAACGCCCAAACTTTTACCCGTATATGACGGCCTATCAAAATCTGGAATTGGTTTGTAAAATAAAAGGAGTTTCTGCCGAAAAAATTTCTGAAAAATTAGAAGTCGTTGGGTTAGAAGATCGCCAGCACAGTAAATTCAAGACATATTCACTGGGGATGAAACAACGTTTGGCAATCGCTTCAGCGTTATTGAATGATCCCGAAATATTAATCCTGGATGAACCTACCAATGGTCTCGACCCACAGGGAATTCATCAAATTAGAGAAATTATTAAGAAGATAGCTTCCGAAGGAACAACCATACTTTTAGCATCTCATTTATTGGATGAAGTTGAAAAAGTTTGTACGCATGTTGTTATTCTGCGGAAAGGTGTTAGTCTCTATTCAGGCCTTGTAGATGCTATGAACGCAAGTCATGGTTTCTTTACCCTTCAGAGTACTGATATGGTAAGTTTGCAAGCTGCTTTGGAAGGTCATTCGGCAATTGGCAGTATGAAGCGAGATGGAGAGTATTTAATTGCGTACCTCAACGAACCGATGGACGCTTCACACTTGAATAAGTTGCTGTTCGATAAAGGAATCAATCTTTCACATCTCGTTAAACGTAAAGAGAGCCTCGAAGAACAATTTCTTGAACTTACCAAAAAACAAAACTAATCGCCATGTTTCGACTCCTCAGTATAGAATTACAAAAAATTCGTTATAACAAAGCGGCAAAGGCGATCACCATTGTTTATTTTGTACTTATAACATTTATAGCCCTTATCGCATCCATTGAGTTTAAATTCGGAGACTTTAATTTTAGAGTAGCCGATCAGGGAATTTTCAATTTTCCATTTATATGGCACTTCAATTCATTTATGGCCGCCATCTTAAAAATTTTCCTGGCGGTTGTGATTGTTTCGATGATGGCAAACGAATACAGTTATCGTACCTTAAAACAAAACTTAATCGATGGACTGAGTAAAAAAGAGTTTGTCCTTTCCAAATTCCTCACAGTAATATTATTTGCCGCTATTTCTACAATTTTTCTTTTTATTGTTTCATTAATTTTAGGTTTGAGTTTTTCAGATTATAATGAAATAGGCATCATTTTTAGTGATATGGAATATATCGTTGCATATTTCCTGAAATTGATTACTTTCTTCTCTTTCTGTCTATTCTTAGGAGTACTGGTGAAACGTTCGGCATTCGCGTTGGGTTTTCTGATCATATGGTACATAGCAGAAAAGATTATATACGGGCTCTTGAAATGGGAGTTTTTTAAAGATACGAACGTGGCCGATAATGTTACTCAATTCTTTCCCTTAGAGGCAATGTCGAATTTAATTAAGGAACCTTTTTCCCGTTTAGGTGCGGTGCAATCTGCCGCAAATCAACTTGGGGATAGTTTTACCAAAAGTTACGATGTTGAATGGAGTGCAATAGCAATCGTTTTAGTATGGACTTTTCTCTTTATATACTGGTCTTACGCAATCCTTAAACGTCGTGATTTATAAATATTGATATCATTTTTATAAAGTCTATTCTGCTGATCAAGATATTGCGTATATTTAGCTAACAATCGAATAAAGTCTTGAGGTTGGCTAAAAAATATGCTCTTATAATTTTTTATATTGTACCGTTTCTTGTGTCGGCACAACAAGTTGAATTGTTTCAACAGTTCAATGGACGTTACGATTATGTTGCCTTCGGAAACACCCTCAATCTCGCTGAAAACACTGCCATTATGGCTCCTCCCTGTGTGATTTTAACCGAGAGCAGCGCTGATCTGAATCTTTTACCACAACAACAAATTGTCGCCGCATATTTGTATTGGGCCGGAGTTGGCGCCGGCGACTTTGAAGTAAATTTCAACGGAACAGAAATTACAGCTACAAGAACTTTCAGCGAAGAATTAAGTCCGCCATTTGAATATTTCTCTGCCTTTGCAGATGTTACTTCAATACTAACCCAGTCTGGAAATGGAACCTACACACTTTCAGAATTAGACCTGACGCAGGTTATTCCCGATTATTGTGGAAATACAACTAACTTTGGAGGTTGGGCCGTAACTGTAATTTATGAAGATCCCAATCTCACACAGAATCAACTGAATATATTTGACGGACTTCAAGGTGTTTCGGCAGTTAATGCGGTTCTGGATATTACGCTTGAAAACCTAAATGTACTCGACAATATTGGGGCAAAAATTGGCTTCTTGGCATGGGAAGGTGACCTTAGTCTTGCGAACAACGAAACCCTTAGAATTAATGGAAATATAATTAGCAATCCGCCTCTAAATCCGGCAGATAATGCGTTTAATGGCACAAATAGTTTTACCAATTCGTCGATGCTCTATAATATGGATATCGATGTTTATAGTATTGAAAACAATATAAGCCCGGGCGATACCAGTGCTACTATTCAATTAACTTCCAATCAGGATTTTGTGATGGTGAACAATATCGTTACCGTTCTAAATACCGAGTTGCCCGATGCAACTATCGAAATTGATAACTTCACAGGCGGCGATGTTTGCGGCGATAGAAACTTCGATATAGATTATACTGTTTACAATGTGAATAGCACTGATATCCTGCCGGCAAATACACCCATTGCGTTCTACGCAAATACAACCCTAATCGGTCAATCGCAAACTACGAGCGACCTCCCAATTGACGGGTCGGAAAGTGGCTCTATCAATTTAACGATACCCAATAATATTCCAGCCGATTTTGTGCTAAGAGCTTCTGTAGATGATAATGGCACAGGAAACGGAATTGTAAATGAATTGAATGAAGCAAACAATGACTTCACTGTAAACATACATCTGCTGGCCTTTCCGCAGATAATTGGTTTAACAGATCTACAAAAATGTGATACCGTTGGTGTTGAACTATTCGACTTGACTTTTGCTACACAGTTTATTGATCCGGTAAATATTATTACCTATCACCTTACCGAAGACGATGCACAAAATAACGTGAATCCCATCCAGAATCCCGACATGTACCTGAATATTTCAAATCCGCAAACAATTTATATTCGGGTGGATAATACCGATTGTTTTGTGGTTGATAGTTTTGAGATCGAGGTCATTATTTGTCCGTTGCCCGATGCGACAATCACCATCGACAATGACCTGAACGCCTGTAGACAAAGAGATCTTTCAATTGAATATACAGTGTATAACACCTTAGGTACTGCACCGTTACCGGCAAATACCCCTATCGCATTTTATGTAAATGGCGTGGTGGCTGGGCAAGCTCAAACACAAAATATACTTCCAATTATGGGTAGTGAGCAAGGAAGTCTCACCATTACCTTATCAGATTTGGTTCCTGATCAATTTGTATTTGATGCTGCAGTGGACGATTCCGGAAATGGAACAGGAATTGTTTTTGAACTGGATGAAACCAATAATCTCTTTGGAATTGTTGTTAATTTTATGTCTATTCCACCTATCGCAGCGCTTCCCGATCTGTTACAATGCGATGACGGATTTAATACTACTACTTTTAATCTACGAGTCCAAAATCCGTTGATCTCAACGAACCCTTCCGATATTATTACCTATTTCACAACCTTCGATGATGCTGTTGCAAATACAAATCCGATTTTTGATCCAGATAATTATCAGAATCTTTCAGATCCGCAAACTATTTACGTTCGCTTAGAAAATGAGATTTGCTTCGCCACAGCTTCTTTTCTTTTAACTACGGAAAATTGTGCCCCAACAATTTATCAGGGTATGTCGCCAAACAACGACGGAAGTAATGATTTGTTTATGATTGAAAGATTGTTGAATGTATTTGATGACTTTGAGCTTTCAATTTATAGTCGTGAAGGAAATTTAATCTACAGAGGAGGGAATGCTGAGGGACTTTGGGATGGTATTCCAAACGAAGGCATTCTAAGAAAGGACACAATTGTTCCTGTTGGTACATATTATTATGTTTTGCGATTAATAGATCCTGATTTCCCAGAACCTTTTCTTGGCTGGATTTATGTAAATTATTGATTCTAAAACCAAATTAAACAAAAAATGAAAGAACAGAACGCCTATATTCTGGGAACGGATACAGCAGAATTACATCGTTTAGGAATACAACATCAGGTATGGGCCGAAGAAGCTCAACACGGTTGGAAATTGGCGAAATTTAGAGCCGGAGAAACGTTGCTTGACCTTGGCTGCGGACCGGGATTTTGCACCAAAGAATTGGCTTATATAGTGGGTTCAGAAGGAAAGGTAATTGGTGTGGATAGATCTGCTGCATATATCGAGCATCTAAAGCAAATTACACAACTTCACCAATTGAATATTGACAGTGTGTTAGCAGATTTTAATGAATTGAATCTTGATGAGGCGAGTCTCGACGGGATGTATTGCAGATGGGCCCTGGCATGGTTGCCGAATCCGGAAGAAGTACTTCAAAATGTATACAATGCTTTAAAACCGGGAGGAAGAATGGTAATTCATGAATACTACGACTGGCGAACTCATCAAACAGAACCTTCACTTGATTACCTCGGAAAGGCCATTGCCGCGGCATATAAAAGTTTTGAAGATTCGGAAGGGATTATCAATATCGGAAAACAGTTACCTGGAATACTAACAAGCTTAGGAATGAAAGTAACCGGGATTAGAACGATGTCTAAACTCGCAACCCCTAAAAGTTTTGTTTGGCAATGGCCGAAAACATTTTACAAAGGTTACTTTCCAAAGTTAAATGAAATGGATTATTTAACATCTGAAGAGGTAAAAAATGCATTTGTTGATCTTGAAACTCTTGAAAATACTCCCGGAGCTACGTTATGCTGTCCACTAATGGTAGAAGTAATCGCTGAAAAATAAACAATGAAAAAAACAGACGATCCAATAATTATTAAAGAAACTTTTGTGTCAACTTCTCAACAGGTTTGGAGCGCCATTACTGACCCTTCAGAGATGAGACAATGGTTTTTTGAAAATATGCCTGATTTTCAACCCAAAATTGGTTTTAAAACCCAATTTGAAGTGAAGAACGAAGGCCGAACGTTTACACATACCTGGCAAGTTACTGAGGTAATACCCCAAAAGAAGATTAAGTATAATTGGTTTTATCCCGAGTATCCTGGAGATGCATTTGTGACATTTTTACTTCAGAAAAAAGACAATGCGACAGAATTAACTCTGGTCATGGACATCGTAGAGGATTTCCCCCAAAATATCCCCGAATTTACAAGAGAAAGCTGTATAGCTGGATGGAATTATTTTATCAATCAACAGCTAAAAAATTATCTGACAACGAAATAATTGTCAATTACTGCTTGGCATTAATGTATATATTTGTTCCGCTCTGAAACAGATAAATACCTATGAAAAACATTTTTTTGCCCCTATTTTTAATTGTTGCATTTTCTGGACTCACTCAAAATCAAAACACCACTGAAGATTTTCCAAATGCAAAAGCCTCCTATCTCACTTTCGATCTGGCAACACCCATAGATCCCATAGCTCCAAGATATCGCTTTGGCTATATACAATCGCTTTCTAAAAATTGGAGAATTGGTGCTGACCTGGGCTATGGTAGCGAAAATACCACCGTAAGATTGTACGATATCGATGAAAGTGATAATTACCGTTTATTAGAAGCTCGTATTGAGGGTTACCATATTTTCAACCCCACCAGAAAGGTGAATCATTATATTTCGGGAGAAGTATATTTGGTAAACCATCGAGAGGATATTGAGCATGATTATTACAAAATTAAGAATCGTGACATTCGCATACGATATGATTATGGAGAGTACCAAAGAGAAAAATACGGTGTTAACCTAAAGTATGGAGTGATGATTCCTTTTGGATCAAAAGTTGGCATGAATATCTATGTTGGCGCCGGACCCAGTACACGGAATATAACATTAACGAACCTTGTCAACGCTGAAGAAATTGAATACTATGACAATGATGACGATTGGGAATTCTTTGAAGGTCATTATCGAAATGAAGGTAGACGTACTAGCGTCCATTTCGCTTTTGGTTTTAAATTTTTCTACCGATTGAAATAGCATCGAAAAGAACAGAGGTTCGAATTTTTCCAGCCTTAGCTTCAACATTTTTCAGTATTTTTGTGGCATCGAAAAAGTATAAATGAAATTCAAAATTGTTTCAGAATTCGCTCCCACGGGAGATCAACCTACCGCAATTAAATCCCTTGTTGAAGGAATTAATGCCGATGAAAAATATCAAACACTTCTAGGTGTTACCGGGAGTGGTAAAACTTTTACAGTCGCCAATGTAATCGAGCAAGTTCAGAAACCTACACTGATCCTGGCGCATAACAAAACGCTGGCGGCACAGCTTTATACTGAATTCAAAAACTTGTTTCCAAACAATGCCGTTGAGTATTTTGTTTCATATTACGATTATTATCAACCCGAAGCTTTTATTCCAAGTAGCGGAACTTATATAGAAAAAGACCTTTCTATTAATGAAGAAATTGAAGTGATGCGGCTGAGCACTACCTCATCTCTACTTTCAGGACGACGTGATGTTATCGTAGTTTCTTCAGTTTCTTGCCTCTACGGTATTGGTAATCCGGTAGAATTTCAGAAGAATGTGATCAAGGTCGAGAAAGGACAAATCATTTCCCGTACCAAGTTACTTCACAGTTTGGTACAAAGCCTGTATTCAAGAACCGAAGCCGAATTTTCACACGGCCGTTTCAGAATAAAGGGCGATACCGTAGATGTATTTCCCGGGTATGCGGATAATGCCTTCCGAATTCATTTCTTCGGAGATGAAATTGAAGAAATCGAAGCCTTCGATCCACAAACTAATGAAGTGCTTGAAAAATACGATCGACTCACGATTTATCCGGCAAATATGTTTGTAACCTCCCCGGATGTATTACAAGGTGCCATTCGTGCTATTCAGGATGATCTTGTAAAACAGGTGGCATATTTTAAAGAAATTGGTAAACATTTAGAAGCAAAACGCTTAGAAGAACGAACGAACTTCGACTTGGAAATGATTCGGGAATTGGGATATTGTAGTGGAATAGAAAACTATTCCCGCTATTTGGATCAGCGACTGCCCGGCACCCGGCCGTTTTGCTTATTAGACTACTTTCCTGACGATTATTTGATGGTTGTAGATGAAAGTCACGTATCTATACCACAAGTTGGTGCCATGTATGGTGGTGATCGATCCCGAAAAGAAAATTTGGTAGATTACGGTTTCAGACTACCTGCGGCAATGGACAATCGTCCGTTAAAATTCGAGGAGTTTGAAGCTATTCAAAATCAAGTAATTTATGTAAGTGCTACTCCAGCCGATTATGAACTAGAAAAAAGCGGGGGTGTTTTCGTAGAGCAGATTATTAGACCGACAGGCCTGTTGGATCCGCCGATAGAAGTGCGTCCGAGTTTAAATCAGATTGACGATCTCATTGAAGAAATTCAGCTACGTATTGAAAAAGATGAGCGAATTTTAGTGACCACTCTTACAAAGCGTATGGCGGAAGAACTCACTAAATATTTGAGTCGCATCCAAATACGATGTCGATATATTCACAGTGATGTAGATACTTTAGAACGTGTAGAAATCATGCAGGACCTCAGATTGGGATTGTTTGACGTTTTGGTAGGAGTAAATCTCTTGAGAGAAGGACTGGATCTTCCGGAAGTCTCATTAGTGGCGATACTGGATGCGGACAAGGAAGGATTTTTGCGCAGCAATCGGTCTTTAACTCAAACAGTGGGTCGAGCAGCGCGAAACCTCAATGGAAGAGCCATTATGTATGCTGATAAAATCACGAAGAGCATGCAAATGACCATTGATGGTACCGAATATCGAAGAAAGAAGCAAATAGAGTATAATAAGGCAAATAATATTACCCCCACGGCCATTAAGAAATCCTTTGAAAATTCGCTGACAAAATCGAAACAGGAAGCCTATACTTTTGAAACCGCAGAAACACTGGCAGCTGAAAAAGAAGGTGAATACCTTACAAAAGCGCAAATTGAGAAGAAAATTCGTGATACGCGAAAAGCGATGGAGAAATCGGCGAAGGAACTTGACTTTATGATGGCAGCCAAACTGCGTGATAGAATAAAGAGCTACCAAAGACAATTAGAGGAGGTTTAAAAATAATCTCCATATGGATTTGGATGTAGGAATAAGATTAATAGCTTTGAACATTTACCCCTGAAATTTGATTAACAAACTTTACAATGCCCTTAACATACCTTCTTTTAGCAATTTTGTATTTTCCATCATATATGGTTCCTATAGAAGATATCAATTTAGAAAATAAAACAATTCCCGAAATTATAGAGAAAGAAGCATTAACAGCGCTTTCATATTATCCGGATTTAAAGGATACTGAGATCATTTTTCAGTTTAAGGACAATATTAAAAAGTCGACAATGCAGGCTCAGCCTCTGTTTAAAAGTTTCTTTAAACCCAGAAAAAAAAGAGGATATATTATACTGATTAGTAGAAAAATACAGATCGAAAGCGAAGAGTTTTCAATTGAAGACATACCAAGTGATGTAATAATTGGTTGGTTAGGTCATGAATTGGGACACGTAATGGATTATCGGAATCGTACTAATCTTGGTATGCTTGTATTTGGATTCAAATACCTTTTTTCTCACAGTCACATTAAAGAAGTTGAACGCGCGGCAGATACTTTTGCGATTTCCCACGGAATGGGTGACTATATTTTGATTACAAAGAATTTTATTTTAGATCACGCACATCTTTCAGAAAGGTACAAGGAGCGAATACGAAGGCTGTATATGTCACCTGAAGAAGTAATGCACCTCATAAACGAGGGTCCAACTCACTAATTGAGAGACTTAACGAATGTTTCCCATTCGGCAAATTTCTCTTCATTCATAACCCGTTCCATTTTAACTTGCCCACCTTTTTTCTTGTTCTTATCGTTCCATTCATAAAAAACATTGGGTGAGACCGTACTTACCTTTATTCCTTTCAATGCTTTGTTTCTGGCAACTTTATAATTTTTATTTGCTTCTTTTAATGCCGTATCTAATGCTTCAGCAAGCTTTGTGTTATCAACGTTAGAATCAGTACCCAGGTACCAACAATGATGAAATTCATTCTCTATGGGAATAGCAGCTACTGTAAATTCAGGTATTTCTATATCAAATTGTTCTTCCAGTTCTCTTAAGGCCGTATCCATTTTGTTAACGGAAAGTTGCGAACCGACAACATTCAGAAAAAATTTGGTTCGTCCTGTAATTATGATTTCTGCTCTTTCAACGTCGGTAAAAGCTATCGTATCGCCAATAATATAGCGCCATGCCCCAGATACAGTACTAATGATTAATACATAATCCTGATCTTTTTTTACTTCGGACAGGCCTACCACCGGAGAATCCTGTTTTAAAGATCCGTCCTGATTGATATAATCCGGATTGAAAGGCACAAACTCGAAATAGATTCCATTATCGGTAACTAATTTCATAGACCTGGTCTCCGGCCTTTGCTGAAAAGCTATAAACCCTTCTGAAGCCAGATACGTATCAATTACGGTTATTGGTCTTGCCAGAATTTGCTCAAAACTCTTCTCGTATGGCTGAAACGCAACACCTCCACTGGTATATACTTGTAGGTTTGGCCAAACATCATGTATTGTTAGTGCGCCGTGATATTCTATTACTTTCTTCATCATTAATTCCATCCAAGAGGGAATGCCGCTTAAAGCACCAATATCCCAATCTTTAGCACGTTCGGCAATGGTTTGTACTCTTTGGTCCCAATCATCGATTTTTGCAATTTCTTCTCCCGGTTTATAATACCCCTGAAACCAAAATGGAATGTTGCTTGCAGTAATTCCACTAATTTCTCCTTCTAGAAATTCATCCCGCTGGTTAAGATCGGTTGAACTCCCTAGCATCATAATTTCTTTTTCAAAGAAATCGGAAGGTAGATCAAAATTTGATAGTGCACTCACCTGTTTGATACCCGTAGTTCTGATAGCATCAATCATAGCATCGGTAACCGGGATTCGCTTACTCGTTTTTCCTGTAGTTCCGCTGCTTAGCGCAAAATATGATGGTTTACCCGGCCAGGTGATATCTTCGAGTCCATCGATGACCCGACCCCACCAATCTTCCTTTAATTTGTTATAATCGTGAAAGGGAATCGCTTCGGAAAAGCTTCTCTCCAAATCCTCAGATTCCAATATTTTTCTAAAACCATAGTACTTTCCGAATGCGGTATCCTTCGCGGTATCTAGAAGTTGCTTCAGCACCTTTCTTTGCTCTTCCACCGGAGAACTTTCCGAAGAAAAAGATCCGCTAATATCAATTGCACTTTTTATAATCGAACCTAAGATCGCCATGAGTTTTATATTTAACATTAAAATTAATGAAATGAAAACTCAGGTAAATCCTCTTTAAACTAAGTTTAACTTTTTTCCTAAACTCTATGCTTTATAGTACCTTTGCAATCTATGAACCATCCCGATTCTATTCGTTTAAATAAAGCCATAAGTGATAGTGGTTATTGCTCCAGGCGTCAAGCAGATAAGCTTATTGAAAGTGGACGGGTTACTGTAAACGGAACCGTGATGACCCTGGGAGATCGAGCGATGCCCGGAGATGAAATTCGAGTGGATGGAAAACTTATTACCCAAAATGATAATTTGGTGTACATCGCCTTAAATAAACCTGTTGGTATCACATGCACCACAGATAAACGGGTTGAAGGGAATGTGGTGGATTTTATTGGACACAAAGAGCGTATTTTTCATGTGGGTAGGTTAGACAAACCTAGTGAAGGACTTTTACTAATGACGAACGACGGCGATATTGTGAATAAGATACTTCGTGCCGGAAATAGTCATGAGAAAGAGTATATCGTAACTGTGGACCGTCCCGTTACCGATGAATTCATCCGAAGAATGAGTAATGGTATACCTCTTCACGAACTGGAAACCACCACTAAAAAATGCAAAGTAGAACGGATTAGCCGATTTGTATTCAAAATTATTTTGATACAGGGATTAAACCGTCAGATACGCAGAATGTGCGAATATTTGGAGTTTGAAGTGGTCGCTTTAAAACGAATTCGAATAATGAATATTTGGTTAGGGGATTTGCCAGTTGGTGAATGGAGAGATTTGACTTCGGAAGAATTAAAAGGTCTTCAAAAAGCAGTTGAAACCTCCGATAATACACCAGAATCATTGAAGAGCGCACATACAGAAGGTAAGAGAAGAAGAGGTCGAAACAGTTAAAAAAAATAGACCATACGCCGATTGAGTAACGTATGGTCCTTTTCAACTAACTAACCAAATTAAATTTCAATTATGAAATTTCTCAACCATTCTCTTTATAAATTGCTTAATTCTCGGGGTTGATGTGAGATTAGACATTGCTTATGTCACATCAAAATAACAATTGAGGGAAATATAAATCTTGATAATTTCTGAACATATATTTATGTGACAAAATTCGGAAAACTTTATCGATAATCGACTGTTAGATGGGCTAAAATTAACAGTCCTTTATTGTTCCTGACCGAAGTTTAACTCCGCTTTAACGAAAATACGTTTGTTTGCTTTCGATATTTCTCTTTTTTGGATTTGAGCACAAGATTATCACAGTCAACCAGTTAACAGATTAATTTTAGTTATTGGTTTTTAAGATTTATAATTAGCAAAAAAATAAAATATCCATATCTTTAAAAAAAGATCCTAACCTCTCACTTTTGAAACAAATCTATTTTAAAATTCTTACATTTTTTAATGTTGTAAAAAGCAACATTATTTTTTATCCTGCTCTTTTAGCCGCCATAGGATTCAACTTTGCGTTTCTCATGCTTTACCTCGAGAAAAAAGGAGTTTCAAATAAATTTCTTGAAATCTTTCCGCAGTTGGTAATTGAGAATGGCGACACTGCACTAACGCTTCTTAGTGTTTGTATTGGCGGCCTCATTTCTTTGATGGTTTTTAGTTTTTCAATGGTTATGCTGCTTTTAAGTCAGGCATCAAGTAACTTTTCGCCACGATTACTCCCGGGATTAATATCAGATAA
Source organism: uncultured Ulvibacter sp. (assembly GCA_965367015.1). Lineage (GTDB taxonomy): Bacteria > Bacteroidota > Bacteroidia > Flavobacteriales > Flavobacteriaceae > CAXBES01. The sequence goes on along the minus strand of CBDUGY010000003.1, from coordinate 60,782 downwards.
ACGGCATCAATTTATTTTAGGGTTTTACCTCGCGACAATACTTTACAATATTTTTATACTCTTTGCGATTGAACCTTCTAGTAAGAAATATTCACTACCCGGTCTTTCGGTCTTATTAGCGATCATCTTTACGATTATCTGTTTAATCGCTTTTATATATTTTATTCATAATATGTCGCAAAGTATACAGATCAACAACATATTAGATTCAATTTATGAAAAGGCTACAGTAAGATTGAAGATCAATATAGATAATGAGAAAAGTATAGATTTATCCAAAGATTTTCCGGACACTTCAAAATGGCATTGCTACAATTCGATTAAAAGTGGATATTTTCAGAATATATCAATCAGAAATATAGCTAATATATGCAAAGAGAATAACACTAAAATATATATCACAGTACCTCAGGGGCTATTTATTTTAGCAAACACCTGTTTTATTAAATCTGAAAGAGAAATCGACCCACAAGCCCTGGAAGACATTCATTCGAATATTAGCTTTTCGAGAGGTGAACTTATAAGTGATAATTATATTCTCGCTTTTAAACAAATCACTGAGATCGCTGTAAAAGCAATGTCACCCGGCATTAACGATCCGGGAACAGCAATAAATGCTATTGATTATTTAACGGAAATTTTTGCACTTCGTATGAAGAAAAGAGATCATCAATTTTATACGGAAGACGATTCAATCTTATTAAAGATCGCAACAGTCGATTTTAGCGAATTGCTCTATAATGTGATGGCATCGTTACGTACTTATTGTAAACACGATCCTATAATTGTACAAAAACTTATCTGGATGTTGAAACACCTTCACAGCCAAGATGGTTGCGACTCTTCCTATTATATATCAATAAAGAAGGAGGTAGAGACCTTAGTTGAAGAAGCTTTAGAAGCGTTTAATTCTGAAAGAGATCGCATCTTTCTAAAGGAATTGAATGAAAATTTTCAATTATAATAGGTTTGAAAAATCTTTATTATTTCTTCGCTGGGAATGATTTTATCTTCATAATCCTCCATTCTAGCTAATATCTGATCTATTACTCCCGGTCTGATACCCATTTTTAACCCATAGTTTCTTATAGCAATTACTTCCTTAGGATGTGTTTCACGATCAACGTTCATTACTAATACTAATTTATAAAAGTGGGTGATCCGTTCTAACTCCGTAAATATTGGTTTTGAAGGGTGAGGATTTTCAAAAAGTGCGTCTACTTCCTCTTTTGTAAAGTCCATTCTATCTGCCAGGCGCAGTATAAATTCATATTCAGCATCAGTCAGTTTTTCATCAGCATGCGCCAAAATAATTAGATCGCTTAACAATGCTTTTTTAATTTCTTTATTCATACCGCAATACTAAGACAAAAGTTTTAAAATTTAAAACTGCAAATAGAAATAAGGCATAAAAAATCCCGGGTGATGAGGCCGGGATTATCAGTTTGAAAGTTGTCTATTTTACTGAAACAATTCGCACGGGAACCACATACGATTTTCCTTGCTTCACATCACTTTGTAGCTTGTGATAATTGAGACGGTCTTTAATATAATCTTCCAAAATTTCATTTTCGGTATCTACAGACATCACGACAATCTCATGATCCTTATTAATAACAAATTTCACCGAAGCTAGCATTTCTTCTTGTACGAGAAACCCGGGGTTCTCAAGAAGTTGCGTAATTTCTTCTGTAGTTGTTGTTGATTCCTTTTCTACACTTACTGCTGCAGTAGAAACACTGCTTCCGATTAGCAGCGCAATGGCTGCTAAAACTACACTTAGTTTTTTCATAACTGTTCGATTTATAAGATTGATATACTTAATAGACAGCTTAAAACATAAAAGTGTTACCAATTATCTGATTTTTAACGTTTTATTAACGCAACCAAATGTTTTATAAATAAAAAGTCTGGTTTTCAGTAGTTTGAAAACCAGACTTTTCAGAATATAATTTATTTATTTAGCCAGTACCTTTTGTACTTTATCGGCTGCTTCCTGAAATTCTATCGCACTTTCTACATCAAGACCGCTATTGTCGATCATCTCTTTAGCTATGTCTGCATTAGTTCCTTGTAAGCGCACGATTATAGGAACGTTAATTGTTCCCATATTGTTATAAGCATCAATAATACCCTCAGCAACACGGTCGCATCGAACGATACCCCCAAAGATATTAACCAAAATTGCCTTAACATTTGGATCACGTAAAATTAATTTAAACGCAGCCTCAACTCGTTCTGCATCGGCGGTACCTCCAACATCTAAAAAGTTAGCCGGTTCACCTCCGGCCTGTTTGATCAAATCCATGGTAGCCATTGCTAAACCTGCTCCGTTAACCATACATCCAACGTTTCCATCAAGGTCTACATAATTTAATCCTACTTCTCCGGCTTCCACTTCAATGGCGTTTTCCTCACGCAAATCACGCATCTCCATATAATCTTTATGACGGAACAATGCATTGTCATCTATGCTTACTTTAGCATCTACAGCGATTATTCGATCATCGCTGGTCTTTAAAACCGGATTAATTTCAAATAAGGAAGAGTCACTACTTACATAGGCGTTATATAAAGCACTTACAAATTTTGTCATTTCTTTGAAAGCCTTGCCACTTAGACCAAGATTAAAGGCAATTCTACGTGCTTGGAAACCAAGTAATCCTGTAGAAGGATCTATCTCTTCAGTAAAAATCAAATGCGGAGTTTCTTCAGCCACAGTTTCGATGTCCATTCCGCCTTCTGTAGAATACATAATCATATTTCTTGATGTACTTCTATTTAAAAGAACACTCATATAATACTCTTCCGGTTCGCTATCTCCCGGATAATATACGTCTTCAGTCACTAACACCTGGTGTACTTTTTTACCTTCCGCACTGGTTTGCGGTGTTATCAAGTTCATTCCTATTATTTTTCCTGAAAGCTCTTCTACCTCTTGAAGATTTTTAGCCAGCTTAACACCGCCGCCTTTTCCTCGACCCCCGGCGTGAATCTGCGCTTTAATAACGTGCCATCCGGTTCCAGTTTCTTCAGTGAGCTTTTTGGCAGCAGCTACAGCTTCAGCAGGTGTTTGAGCTACAATACCACGTTGAATTTCAACGCCAAAACTATTTAATATTTCTTTTCCTTGATATTCGTGTAAATTCATAATAGGATATTAATCGGTTTTAAGAACAGCAAAAATAGCAAATGTTCAAGGATTGCACTAATCTTTTTTGAAGGCGTTTTATTATAGATCCTGTTTATTATTTACAGATTTTATTCTGAAAAAGCTACTTTAAAATTTTATGTTTTTCTTAGCAATCAATTGCGTAAGACCCTTTAATTTTGACGCTTCCATTTTAACTGTCAGGAAATTATGAAACACCAAGAACTTTTAAGCATCGCTGAAGAATTTGAAAGTCCGATTTACATCTATGATGCGACTAAAATAGAGTCACAATATAAACGCCTTACAAATGCATTCAAAAAGGTGAAGAAGGTGAAGGTTAACTATGCGGTAAAAGCGTTGTCTAATATTTCAATTTTAAAATTGCTCTTAAAAATGGGCGGCGGATTAGATACTGTCTCTATTCAAGAAGTAAAATTAGGACTGGAAGCCGGCGCAAAGCCGGAAGATATTATATACACACCCAATGGAGTTTCGATGGAAGAAATTGAAATCGCTGCAAAGCTAGGCGTACAAATAAATATTGATAATCTTTCGGTTTTAGAGCAATTCGGAACGAAGCACCCCCATATACCTGTTTGTATTCGTATTAATCCACACGTAATGGCAGGTGGTAACACCAATATTTCTGTAGGTCATATTGACAGCAAATTTGGGATTTCAATTCATCAAATGCCGCATATCATCCGAATCGTCGAAAATACCAAGATGCATATCAATGGAATACATATGCATACCGGGAGTGATATCTTAGACATTGATGTATTCATTTATGCCTCCGAAATATTATTCAAAGCTGCAACCAATTTCACAGAATTGGATTTTATAGATTTCGGAAGTGGGTTCAAAGTACCGTACAAATCTGGAGATATTGAAACAAACATCGAAGAGCTGGGTGAAAAATTATCTACTAGGTTTAATGAATTTTGCGACACTTATGGAAAAGACCTCACCCTTGCTTTCGAACCGGGAAAATTTCTGGTAAGTGAGGCCGGAAAGTTTTTGGTAAAGGTGAATGTTGTTAAACAAACTACCTCAACTGTTTTTGCTCAGGTCGATAGCGGTTTTAATCATTTAATTCGTCCAATGCTCTATGGCTCACAGCACGAGATAGAAAATATTTCGAATCCTGAGGGTCGTGAACGCTTCTACAGCGTTGTAGGGTACATTTGTGAAACCGATACATTTGCTAATAACCGACGCATAGCTGAAATCAGGGAAGGTGATATTTTATCTTTTAGCAATGCCGGGGCGTATTGCTTTTCGATGGCGAGTAACTACAACTCTCGCTACCGACCGGCCGAAATTTTATGGTACAAAGAAAAGGCACATTTGATTCGGAAAAGAGAAACATTTGAGGATATTCTTCACAATCAAATACAAATAGACTTTTGATAATTCATTCATTATGGAATTAGATTTTTCCGAAGAGTACATTCTTGAGAATGATATTGTAAAACTACGTCCATTAAAATCAGACGATTTTGATCATCTCGCTAGTTTTTCTATTAACGAACCCAACCTGTGGACTTATTCTTTAATTCCGGCAAGCGGTTTGGAGAACTTAAAAAGCTATATACGCCTCGCATTACAAGAAAGAGAACGTCAAAATAGCTATCCATTCATTGTTTATGACAAGAAAACGCAACTATATGCGGGAAGTACTCGGTTTTACGATTATCAACCCCTCCACCAAACGGTGCAATTAGGATATACCTGGTATGGAGCTGGATTTCAAGGTACAGGGTTAAATAAAAATTGTAAATTTTTGATGCTTCAGTTTGCTTTTGAAAGCCTTAATCTGGAACGTGTAGAATTTCGAGCCGATGCGAATAACGAACGGAGCATCGCTGCCATGAAGAGTATTGGCTGTACAGTAGAAGGAATACTTCGTAAAAACTGTGCAAGCTTAACAGGGCGCAGAGACAGTATAGTTCTCAGTGTACTAAAGGATGAGTGGTTTAAAACTGTACGGGAAACGGTTTTAAAGAAAATTCAAAACCCTTTATAATAAAATTCTGCTGTCGCTAATTTTCTTGGTAACAGCTGTTGATGAGCATGGATAATAGCATTATTTTTGCGGTCCCTTATCTCTTCTATCCTTTTTCTCCAATCTAGGGGTTTCACCTTTAGCAGTTTTGGGAGGCATTGGTCCTCTTAAATGTATTACCAGTCCGTTTAAAAAATTACGTAAAATCTGATCTCCACATTCTACATACTTCGGATGGCTCTCATGTCTAAAAAAAGCTCCTAACTCACTTTTGGAAACCTTAAAGTCTACTAATTCTAAAATCTTTACAATATCATCATCCCGCAACTTATGGGCTACGCGTAGTTTTTTAAAGATATCATTATTCGATAATGCCATTGTTTTCTTTTGCTGTAAAGATACGTGGAATTTTGTGTATACTGTGAATGAACTTTATACTTTCAGAAGCAATCTATGGCGCTATAACAAGTGCCGTTAAGGTATTAAGAATCAATAATTTAAAAAAATATCTCATAAATATGCTTATTATCTAAATAAAGACTATCTTCGCACCTTATATAAATTTTTAATTATTAGTAATGAATAAAGGAACAGTAAAATTCTTCAACGACACCAAAGGATTTGGATTTATCACTGAAGAAGGAACCAACAAAGAACATTTTGTACACATCTCTGGATTAATCGACGAAGTTCGTGAAGGAGACGAAGTAGAATTTGACCTAACTGAAGGAAAAAAAGGATTGAACGCAGTAAACGTAAAAGTTTTATAATATACGCTTTAACTTTTTTAAATGCAGAAGCCTCCCGCGAAACCGGGAGGCTTTTTTTTGCTAAATATCTAGAAACTAAGGAATTATTTTAAATTTTAAGTACCTTTAATACATTAAATTCTTCCTAATGAAAAATTTTGATTGGACTCAATTCACCCGTAAGATACCTGTAAAAGCTCCTATTGAGACATTATACGATGCTTGGACAGTTCCTGATGAGATCGAACGATGGTTTTTAAGTGAGGCTTTATTTAAATCGGAAGACGCCAAGCTTATTGGAAAGAACGAGCGCATCAAAGAGGGGCAAACATATTTGTGGAAATGGTTTTTGTGGGATGGTACTGAAGAAGGAACCATTAAAAAGGTAAATAACAAAAACCATTTACAATTTACATTTGCAGGAAATTGCATTGTTGATGTGCATTTAACCCCTTACACCGATGGGACAATTGTAGCTCTTACCCAATCCAATATTCCGACGGACGAAAAATCGAAAGAAGATGTTCGCCTCGGATGTGATCGAGGTTGGGCCTTCTACCTTGTAAATCTTAAATCGGTTTATGAAGGTGGCTTGGATCTAAGAAATAAAGACCCAAAATTAAAGCCTATGCTAAATAGTTAGTCGGATGAAAAAAATTCTCTTCGTACTCACAATTCTAGTTTTTGCAACTCCATCTTTAAGTCAAACAAAAGAAATACCCAATTGGTTTCTTGATGATCTTGCAGCTAATATTGGAATCTGGACTACAGACAACAGCAAATATTTATCAGAAAACGAAACCATAGACACCTACGAAATGGTTTGGGAATGGGGAATTGGAAATACCAGTATTACAGGTAGATTATACGGTTACAAAGATGGAGAGCAAACTTCAGATTTTTGGGAATTTCGCAATTACTGGGATAATATTAAGGGTAAAGCGACAATTATTCAGTTTGGGAATGGTGGTGTAATTGGAGAAGGTTACTATGCTCCTCTCAATGACACTCAGATTGAATCAATTCAATCCTTTTCGCTAAAAAATGGCCAAACCTGGTCTGTTCGACATTTGTTGGAATTAAATGGCAATTCACTAGTTACAACCTCATTCGATAAAGATGACACGGGAAAATGGATTGAGTCAAGAACTTATACATGGAAAAAAACTGAAAAATAAGCATTGCTAAAAAATGACTCGATTAAAGGCAAAATACGATACCATTGGAAAAACCTATAACCAAACCCGTAGCGCCGACCCATATTTATTGAAACGTCTTTATAAACATCTCAACCCTTCTAAAGAAGGAAGATATTTGGATATTGGCTGCGGAAGCGGAAACTACACAAGTAAATTACATGAACTGGGAATCGAGATTTCAGGAATCGATCCATCCATTGAAATGCTTGAGAAAGCCAGATTCACAAATCAGCATATCAATTACAGTATTGGAGTTGCTGAAAGCATAAATTTGCCCAATGCAAGTATTGATGGAGTTATTGCCTTTCTCACCATTCACCATTGGCAAAACCTGGAGAAAGGATTTAAAGAAATTGGCAGAATCCTGAAATCGGGAGGCCGATTGGTAATATTCCATTCAACACCAAATCAAATGGAAGCATACTGGCTGAATAATTTTTTTCCTTTGATGATGCAAAATTCTATGAAATTAATGCCTTCGATGAATCGAATTGACAAAGCACTGATTTCCGCAAATTTAAAAATAACGAACACTGAAGAATACTTTATGAAAGACGATCTTCAAGACCTTTTTCTTCAATGCGGTAAGAATAATCCCGAAATTTACTTCAGACCTGAAATTCGAGCAGGTATCTCCTCATTTGCCGCGGTTGCAAACCAGCACGAAGTTAAGACTGGTCTGAAAAAATTGAGACAAGCAATTGATACTAACACCATTGACGATCTTATTTCTTCATATGACGACCAGAATGGAGATTATATCTTTATTATAGCAGAAAAATTAAAAACCAAATAGTAGAAATAATTATAACTTCGTTAGCGCTGTTTTAACAAATGTTAAGATTTTCGGCTATAATTCCTATTGTTTAAATTGTATCTTTAATAAGCATTAACCATTTCAAGAAAATTAACTATGAAACTACTCCTAAGAACTTTGACTATACTATTCACAATAGTCCTCTTATATTCCTGCAAAAATGAAGAGAAGAACAGCGATACTTTAGAAGAATCTTCGGAAAAAGTGGAAAAGAAAGTGCGTAAAAACAAATCGATGCAAAATTTCGAAGAAAATAACCAAGAATCTATTGATGGGCAAAATGACAAGTTTACAAAATATTTGAATTCAGAGATGAAGAGCTTTAAAGTTCTACCTGAAGCACTATGGCTGCAGCCTGAATTTGTTGTAGACATTAATAATACTGAAGGCATCGAAGAAAAAATATCATATGATAAAAATGTATTTATTGAAGGTGATTTTAATCATGATGGATTTACCGATCGCGCTGCCTTTATGCAGGATAACGAATCTAAAGTGTACCTAATGAGCTTCCACCAAACGGAAGAAGGCTTCGATAGGTTCATACTAAATGAAGAAGAAAAGATTAGTGAATGTTGTTTGGCGCGGGGAATATCAATCACACCTCCGGGAATCTATTTTGAAAAAAATACTGAGAAGGAAAAAATTATAAAAAGCGACGGGATCATCTATACGTTTTATGCAAACTCAAAATACATTTATCATTTTGACGGTAGCGGATATAAGAAATTCCAGATTGCAGAATAGTTTAAAGATTTAGTGTTTCCTTTTTAGCCCTATCAAATTCTGAAACCATTTCAGCAATAATGGTTGCAGCCGGTTTAATATCATGGATTAAACCTGCTATCTGACCAATTTCCAGTTCACCATTTTCGAGATCCCCCTCAAACATACCTCTTTTCGCTCTGGCACGTCCTAGTAACTCAATGAGTTGTTCTTTCGATGGATTCGTTTTATAAAGTTGCATTACCTCATCAAAGAATTTGTTCTTTAACATTCTCACCGGTGCCAGCTCTTTTAATGTAAGTAGGGTATCGCCTTCCTTTGCATCAACCACCATCTGCTTGAACGCCCGGTGTGAAGATGACTCCTCAGAAGCGACAAATCGGCTTCCCACTTGAACACCATCGGCGCCTAAAACCATTGCAGCTAACATACCACGCCCATTCGCGATCCCACCGGCTGCGATTAAAGGAATAGCTAATGCTTCTTTTACCATAGGTATTAAAGTAAAGGTAGTCGTCTCTTCTCGGCCGTTGTGACCCCCGGCTTCAAACCCTTCGGCCACAATTGCGTCTACACCAGCTTCCTGCGCTTTTAGCGCAAATTTTACACTACTTACTACATGAACCACGGTAATACCATGTTCTTTTAAGCGTGCAGTATGTGTTTTCGGATTTCCGGCGGAAGTGAACACGATTTTAACCCCTTCTGAAATAATTATTTCAATGATTTCTTCTATATTGGGATATAGCATCGGGACATTCACACCAAAGGGTTTATCTGTCGCATTTTGACATTTAATGATGTGTTCTCTAAGCACTTCGGGATACATTGAACCTGCTCCCAACAGTCCCAAACCACCCGAATTGCAAACGGCACTTGCCAGTCGCCATCCACTATTCCAGATCATTCCTGCCTGAATAATTGGATATTCAATATTGAAAAGTTCAGTAATTCGATTCTTCACTATTTTTTGATAAGTTTAAAACTATTTGTCTTATTATTCGAAGAAATTTGCGCAATATACATTCCGCTAACCAGATGAGAAAGGTCTACTTTTGAATTTGTAGCTTCAACGTCTGTATCATAAACCTTAGATCCTAAAACATTATAAATTATAAGCTTCGCTCTCTCCACTCCCTGAGGAAAAGAAATATTCATATCTGTTTTTACAGGATTTGGATAAATCGCGAATTGCTCTGCGAGAATTTGGTCTTCAATGGCTAAAAGCACTAAAGCGTTATACGCATCTTCAAAATTTGGAATTCCGTAACCCATTTCATCTGTAGGATTATTAAATAAATGCGCCGATTCTCTCACAATTTGCATGAGTTGACCATTTGGTGTATGAGGGCGTGCTTGCCACAAAGACGCGATCGCACCAGCCATAATTGGTGAGCTGAAAGAAGTTCCATTATTAAATACAACATTTCCATCTTGATCGACCACTGCCGCATCTCGCCCTTGCGCCATCACATCGGGTTTAATTCTCCCATCTACAGTTGGCCCGATAGAACTAAATGAAGCGTAATTTCCTCCCGAATCTACGGCACCAACGGTTAACATCCCGGGAGAATCTCCAGGGGTGCCAACGTAGGTAAAACCGCCACCGTCATTTCCAGCCGAAGTAACCAATATCATACCCTTGTCGAAAGCATGATTTGCTCCCCGGGCTCCAATAGTAGTTTGTCCGTCAAGATCGGTGTAACTGTGGTCGTAGTTTGGGTTGTCGTAATCCTGATAACCCAGAGAAGTATTTACAACATCTACCCCTAAACTATCTGCTCGCTCTAACGCTTCTACCCACCAGGCTTCTTCCACCGGATTTTCCGTTGGTGCGTACTCGGTTCTAAAAAGATAAAATGACGCTTCAGGCGCAGTGCCTACAAATTGGTTCTGAATAATTGCACCTATATCGCTAAATGTTTTAGCGCCGTGCGAGCCCGTTCCATCAACGTTCACTTGTCTTTCAGCAAAATCGTAAGTTCCTAATAATCTACCTTCAGAAATAATTTCTGAAAAAGCCGGATTGGTACTAACGTTAGGAAAACCACTATCCATAACAGCTACGATCATACCATCACCTGTAAAATCGGCTTCATGTAAAAAATCTACTGCAAGCATTTCGGTCTGATTTGTAGCAGCGCCATAATCGTAAATAACTCTGCTTTGCTGGTCTTCTATTTGAAATTTATTGGGTGTATTTTGAGATGTAGGAGCAAAATTCAAGCTTTTATCCATAAACTCAACTTCCGTAACATAGGGAAGATTCACTAAATTCTCAATATTGGTTTGCGTACCGCGAACATAAACGCTATTCATCCACTTCGATTTAGCGTGAACAGTAATTCCCGAAACATTTTTTAGTTGTGAAATATAATTCTCGTTAACAGGAACATCCCTCTCATCGATAGTTGTTCCATGTAATGCTTTTCGGTTGATTGCCTCTTGAGTAAGAATACTTATCGGATTTGAAATTGATGCCGCGACATTTTCCTTATCCAGCAAAAATACAAGGGCATCTTGTTGAGCATATAAAGAAGTGCCCGCTAATAAAAAGGCGAAAAGTACTATTTTTTTCATATTAATTTTTTTAAGAAATTACACCACTACCCACCAATTCTTCTCCTAAATACCAGGCAACAAATTGCCCTTCGGTAATCGCCGATTGTGGTTCATCAAATATAACATAAAGTCCCGAAAGGCTTCGATGAAGCATCGCTTTTTGCAGGGGTTGTCGGTAGCGAATTCGTGCCATAACTTCCATGGTTTCATCTACCGTGATCTCCATATCTTCTCGTATCCAATGGATTTCATTTGCTTTCACAAATAAGCCTCTGCGATACAAGCCGGGATGATCTTTTCCCTGTCCGGCGTAAATAATATTTTCCGATACGTTAGTATCGATTACAAATAATGGTTCGGGAGTTCCTCCAACCGCCAGTCCTTTGCGCTGTCCCTTTGTAAAGTAATGAGCGCCATCATGCCGTCCTACCTTTTTTCCATCGGAAACGGTATAGTTCCTTTTAGCTGAAAGGAATTTCAGTTTCTCCTCTTCCGAGTGAAATTGAGGTTGTTTTTCCTTATATCCTGAAAAATTTGAAGGTACTTCAACGATCACACCTTCTTTAGGAGCCAGTTGTTGCTGTAGGAATTCCGGTAGTCTCACCTTACCAATAAAACACAAACCCTGTGAGTCTCGCTTTTCAGCAGTAATTAAACCTTGTTCTGACGCTATTTTCCGAACTTCAGGTTTTAGTAATTCTCCAATAGGAAATAGCGTTTTAGCCAATTGTGCCTGAGATAACTGACATAAAAAGTATGATTGATCTTTATTAGGGTCTTTTCCTGAAAGCAGCTGATAGAGCTCATTACCTTCCGTATTGATTATACCTTTCCTGCAATAATGACCTGTAGCGACATAATCTGCACCAAGTTCGAGCGCGATTTTCATAAACACATCGAACTTTATCTCACGATTACAAAGTACATCGGGGTTCGGGGTTCTTCCCATTTTGTATTCATGGAACATATAATCTACAATGCGTTCTTTGTACTGTACACTTAAGTCTACGGTTTGAAACGGAATACCCAATTTATCGGCCACTAACATAGCGTCATTACTATCTTCGAGCCATGGACATTCATTAGAAATGGTAACAGTATCGTCGTGCCAATTTTTCATAAATAAGCCAATAACATCATAGCCCTGTTCCTTCAAAAGGTAGGCTGCAACGCTGGAATCTACACCACCACTCAATCCGACTACAACTCTTTGTTTTTTCATAATATTGATGCAAAATTACAACAAAATAGTCCTAAGAAAAAAAATCCAAAATCTGTTTTAAAGACTTTGGAATTTCGAGGCGTTTACTTAAAGATTCTATTAATTCTGTACTTTTTCCAAAGGTTTGGGGTAAACTTCTTCCAGCTCAACTTTTCCGTCTTTATAATATTTCCAAAGGCCATCTTTTTTGTCTTGTTTGTATTGACCTTCAATACTTACGTTTCCATGTCCGTCGTAATAGATGGCCGGGCCTTGCAACAATCCATCGCGGTAATTGAGTTTTCTCAATAAAATTCCTTTGGGGGAGTAGTATTTACTTACACCCTCGATCACACCTTTTAAGTATGTAACTTCTTCTGCAATTGTGCCTTCAGGGTAATAGGTGATTTTCACGCCGTCAAGCACGCCGTCTACATAAAATTCTTTGGTCATGATATTGTTGGATTTCTTCTGAAAATAAACCCATTCGCCAATGCGTTTCTTTCCATCCATTTTTCCTTCACTAACCAGCTTTCCCTTTAGCGTGAAATAACGTACTACAGAAGTATTATCCTTTTTATTAAATTCTTTGATTACGGAAGGCTGATCCTTACAATCTTCGCAGTAGAACTTAAAAGTACCTATTTCTTTGCCGTGTTCGAATGTACCTTCATACCTCAGCTGCTTTGTTCCGGGAAATGTTTTTTTCCATGCACCATGACGCTTACCTTGGGCGTCCATTTGATTAACTTCAGACTGAGCAAGAGACGGGGCTATGTTTACTATTATTCCGAAGAAAAATAAAAAAATAAATTTCATAAGCGTGAGGTTGTTTATATATGATAAACGAAATAATATGCATTGTATTGAGTCCCCAGAATTCAAAAAAGATGCCAATTACATTTATTTCACTAGCTATTTTTTACCTGCCTTTTTTTGTTGTTCAGCCTGTTCCATCATTTCGGCCATTTTCTTCTGAAATTTATTCTGTTTTTTAGGCTTCTTTTTGTTAATCTGAATTTTCGCATGGATTTTATCTTCATCAAGAATAAAATTCTTGATTACTAACATGATTCCAATGGTAATCAAGTTTGAAACAAAATAATAAAGAGATAATCCACTTGCATAATTGTTGAAGAAAACCAACATGAACAATGGTGACAGATACATGATAAACTTCATGTTAGGCATTCCCGGTTGTTGCTGAGCCTGCATGGTTTGTCCGGTAGTCATCATCATATATACGAATATGGCGATTGAGGCTAAAATTGGGAATAAACTTACGTGATCTCCATAAAAAGGAATATGAAAAGGAAGTTCGGCTATAGTATCATAACTCGATAAATCGTCTGCCCATAAAAAGCTCTTCTGTCGGAGATCAAAAGCGGTCGGAAAAAATGTAAATAAAGCATAGAACACCGGAATTTGGAGCAGTGCCGGAAGACATCCTTTAAGTGGACTCGCGCCGGCAATATTCTGCAATTTCATCGTTTCCTGCTGGATCTTCATTTTATTATCACCGTACTTTTCGCGAATCGCATCAAGTTCAGGTTTTAAAACCTTCATTTTTGCCTGAGACACATATTGTTTATACTGCACAGGTGATAAAGCCAATTTGATTAAAATCGTAAGTACAATAATTGCAATTCCTGCAGGTAGAAATCCGCTTAAAAAACCGAATAACGGTATAATTAAATATTTGTTGATAGCCCCGAATATTCCCCATCCCAATGGCATCGCTTCATCTAGATTTCTATCGTATTTTTTAAAGATTTGATAATCTGTCGGACCATAATACATGTTCATGTCGTAAGCTAATGCACCACCTTTGGGTTCCAGGAGCATTTTGGCGCCGTATTGTTTAGTGTAAACCGTATCTACTTCTTCATCTTCTACAAGGTCTACAGAAGATAAGGCAACTTCTTTAAAAGGAGTATCTGTTAACAGCATTGAACTAAAGAAATGCTGACGAAAATTCATCCAACTTACATCTTTTTCAATTTCATCATCCTCCCCTGTTGGTGATAATTTTGAATGCTTATCATCTTCGTATTCATAGGTTAGTCTAGAATAGCGATTTTCATAGGTAATACTTTTTGCATGACGATATCCCTTTAACTTCCAATCTAAATACATGGGTTGAGAAGTATTCAGAACTCCGTCCAAGCCTTGTGATTTTACGCTAAAATTAAGCATATACTCATCAGGTGAAAGCTCATATCTGTATTCTATATATGCATCGGCAGATGTTTTTAAACGCATGGTTAACACACTATTATCACCACTCTTAGTTAGAGAGGGCTCAAAAAACAAATCCTGTGTATTCAATAGTCTATTTTCTGCGGAAAATTGTAAATTAAGACTTGAATTACCATCCTTAATTAAATACACTGGAATAGAATCGAAGGTATTGTGTTCTTTTAGACGAGCTTCGGTGATATATCCACCCTTATTACTAACAGAAAGAGACAATACATTATTCTCAATTACTGTGGTGGCTTCAGTGGCCGAAGGTAACGTTCCGGAGTAGGCAAATGAGCCCAAGCGGTTTCTCAGTTTATCTAATGCCAGAGAATCACTTGGATTTGCGTTCGCTAATTCTTGAGTGGCCTCAGCTAAGGTCACTTCTTCAGTTGCTTGTTGCTGAGGAATCTCGCTCTCACTTTTTGCTGCTTCCGTTTTCGCTTTTTCTGCTTGAATTTCCTCTTCCGAAGGCTTATTCAGATATAACATCCAAATTAAAATTCCTCCAATCAATACGAACCCTATTAGAGAGTTTACATCAAATTTCTTTTCTTCCATGCCTGTTCCCGAAACATCTCGGGGATATATTAAATCGTTTGTATCCTTATTTCTCGTTAAATTCCGAAGAATTTTTTCGAGTGTTTATTTTTTAATTTATCAAAACCTATTTACCAATAATCTCGCCCAATTAACAAATACGCCATATTGTCGCGTTATTTGCCTTTCGCATGTAAGTGCGCAGCCTTCACAAAGGCAACAAAAAGTGGATGTGGATTTGCAACGGTACTTTTATACTCCGGATGGTATTGTACACCAACAAACCAAGGATGCGAAGGAATTTCAATAATCTCTACCAAGCCGGTCTCCGGATTTATTCCTGTGGCTTTCATTCCTGCAGCTTCTAGTTGCGTTTTATATGTATTATTATATTCATATCGGTGTCTGTGTCTCTCATTTATTAGTTGCGAACCATAAATTTTACTAACCAAACTATCTTCCTTTAATTCACATTTCCATGAACCTAAACGCATGGTACCACCTTTTTTGGTAATACTTTTTTGTTCTTCCATTAAATTGATCACCGGATTCGGAGTATTGGCATCCATTTCAAGTGAATTGGCATCCTTAATACCTAATACGTTTCTGGCAAATTCTATCACCGCCATTTGCATTCCGAGACAAATTCCGAGGTATGGCAAATTATTTTCACGGGCATACTTAACAGCTGCAACCTTTCCTTCAATTCCTCTTTCACCAAATCCGGGTGCAACCAGAATTCCATTTAAACCGGATAATTTTTTATCAATATTTTTTTCATTAATATATTCTGAGTGGATAGATTCAATGTTCACTCTAACTTCATTAGCAGCACCTGCATGAATGAACGATTCCAGAATAGACTTATAACTATCCTGTAGCTCAACATACTTACCTATAAGGCCGATAGTAACTTCACTTTTTGGGTTTTTATGTCGTTTCAGAAATTGATTCCAAAGTTTGAGATCAGGCTCTTTAGCATTCTTCAATTTCAATTTTTGAAGAGTGACGGTATCTAGTCCTTCTTCGAGCATCATATTGGGAACATCGTAAATAGTCGAAGCATCAATAGATTGTATTACGGCCTCCTGCTTTACATTGCAGAATAATGCTAATTTCCTTCTCAACTCGATGGATAGTTCATGCTCGGTGCGACAAACTAGAATATCGGCACGAATTCCACTTTCCATTAAAGTTTTCACAGAATGCTGTGTAGGTTTTGTTTTTAGTTCGCCCGCGGCAGATAGGTATGGTACGAGTGTCAAGTGAATAACCAAGGCATTATCATCACCCATTTCCCACTTTAATTGTCGAACCGATTCTATATAAGGCAAAGATTCGATATCTCCAACTGTTCCACCTATTTCGGTGATTATTATATCGTAATCGCCTGTTTTGCCCAGCAATTGTATTCGTTCCTTAATTTCATTGGTGATATGTGGAATTACCTGTACTGTCTTTCCCAAAAACTCCCCTCGACGTTCTTTTTCGATCACACTTTGATAAATACGACCTGTAGTTACGTTGTTGGCTTGCGAAGTTTTTACGTTTAAGAAACGTTCGTAATGACCCAAATCCAAATCGGTTTCAGCACCGTCATCGGTTACATAACACTCGCCATGCTCATAGGGATTTAAAGTTCCGGGATCTACATTGATATATGGATCCAACTTTTGAATAGTAACACGATAGCCCCTCGCTTGCAATAACTTAGCCAACGAAGCTGCTATAATTCCTTTTCCTAAAGATGATGAAACCCCGCCCGTAACGAAGATGTATTTTGTAGTGTTCATGAATACCGAAATAATATTAACTATACGGGATGCAAAGGTAGGGGATTTATTGCGGAAGGCAATACGTAAAGTTCAATATTCAATACAAAGAGTTGGAAGTTAAAAGTTGGATGCGTAAAGTTGTGAGTTGACTGATTACTGGGATTTAAATTTTAACTAATGTAAGGTTTAGTCGTCACCAAGGTATCTCGGCTTTTTTTCAATTAAAGGCTTAATAAGGTGTTCTAAACCATTCACTTTTATTTCATCCATCTCTCGCATCAAATTCCCTAGTTTTCCTTCAGGAAAGCCTTTTTGCTTAAACCAAGTATAGTATGCTTCCGGAATATTAACAAGGAGAGTGTCTTTGTACTTACCAAATGGCATCCTGTAATTTGCCAATTCAATTAAATGCTTGGGATTGGGATCTTCTGGAGAATTATTGCCACTTTTCATACAAATCCAGCTGTTTTGCAATAAAGTCGCGCCACTTATATTCAATTTCAGGAATTTTAGAATGATCTGTCTCCTCGTCGAATTTGTTTTGTGTTTCTCGTCTCTCCAGCTCATTTTTTTCGTAGATCAATTCGATCTCCTCCTTTAAATTTTGAGAGAACTCTGCTTCAGAGAGTTTCTTTCGAAGGATACGAGCATAAAGTTCAGAAATATCAAAATGCGCTTGTTCATGTTTTAGAATATATTCTGAAACCAGATCTGGTTTATACCATGACAACTTCGGATAGAAATTACTTTTAACAGTAAAATCTAATGTGCGTTCACCATTTCTTTCTTTATAAGAAAAAGAGAAAGAAATTCCCGAATTAGTGCTAGCGACAAAATCTGCTGCTCCCTGTGGACTACCTTGAAAATCCTCCCAGGTTAGTGGGTGTGCATCCTGCCATTCGATCTTAGTTTTATCGTTTTCGAAAGAAAAGGTCGAAAAAAACAGTATAAAAAGGGTTAAAATCAATTTCATTGAAAGTATTAACGCAAAAAAATTATAAATATTGGAAAGATTATGAAACCATTCTTAAAATTTTCTAGATAAATTGGATTCATCCCCAGTTATAAGTAATCACTTTTTCTATATCGGGGTGCAAGCTATGGTGTACAGGACAAGTATTTCCGGTATTCTCTAATATTTTCCTGTTTTTCTCTGAAACCATTGAAGGCAATTTCAAAATCACTTCGATTTTACTAATTCTTCTAGGGCTGCTGGACATTGTTTTAGTGACCATAGCGGTTGAACCATCTAAAATCACTTCCAGATCGCGAGCTTTGATCCCCATTACCGTGAGCATGCAGTTCGCTAAACCTGTAGCTACAGTATCTGTAGGTGAGAAAGCTTCACCTTTTCCATTGTTATCGATAGGAGCATCGGTAATGTAAGTATTGCCGGATTTAAGGTGCTCACATTCGGTTCGGAGGTTACCCAAATAGGTTACTTTTGAGGTGCTCATTCTACCACTTCGAATTGAAGATTATTCATATACTTAATAATATAGAGTGCATTATTTTGATAACCGGAAAACATTTTCTTCGAATAATGAAACTTGTTTTCTATATATTCTGTTTCAAAATCTCCTTCTGAAGCTTCGTAGAGGTCATCGGCAGCTGCCAATCTCAGTAAAACATCATATGCGATATCAAATCCTCTAACTGCATATCGGTTGGGCAGAACTCCGTACTTATTCTTATAACTCACTAAAAACGGGTGTTTTTCCTTATAATTATAGCTCTTATTAACCGATGGGAAGGTAAAATTCAATTTCGCGAGGTGCATATTCGACACATCGTGATAATCGT
Organism: uncultured Ulvibacter sp.; assembly: GCA_965367015.1. GTDB lineage: Bacteria > Bacteroidota > Bacteroidia > Flavobacteriales > Flavobacteriaceae > CAXBES01. Next base: position 42,007 of record CBDUGY010000003.1, on the reverse strand, counting down.
AAGAATTGTTTTTGTCGAGAGTAAACACCCTAAGTTTATGACTTTCAGGCATCCCATTTAATAAACCAATTACATTACTTAAAATTACGGGATCCTCACTTTCTAGAATCACCCAATTCTCTTTTCCAGCTTCTATTTTTTGAGCGATATCAACTTCATATAAAAATCCTTTTTCTCGTGGAACTAAGGTTTTGATTCCGGGGATGGCTGCAACAATTGCTGCTTTCTGCTCGCGACGTTTTTCATCTGAAATAAGGATTATATTCTTTCCTTCATAGTGATTCTTTATATAATTGAGCATTGCATTTTCAAGCATTTCATCGGTAGGAAGTGTTTGAAAGAAATTGGTATACGATTTAATCTCACGATTGCTTAGTGGCGAGAATACGGGTATTTTATCATCTCTTAACAATGACGCTGCTTTCTGTACATTTTTCTGAAGCAAGGGCCCGATAACTGCATCCACATCCTCGAAATTATTTTGAGTAATAATACTGTTCACTTTCGTATCGCTTCTTTCTGTATCGTACACATCCAGTTGAACCGAAATGCCTTTATCTTTGGCAAAATCAGCAGCCATCAATACCCCACTATAAAAGTCTAAGGCAATACGCAAATAGGCATCATCTTTAATAAGGTCTGAATTCGATTGTGATGAATCGTTCACCGCCTTCTTTAAGCTAAAAGGCAACATTAATGCAATCTTTTTCTTACTCCGATTAATAATTCTATTCTCCAGATCAACTGCTACAGCATTTCCTGAACTTACGTTTTCAGCATTCTCTTTAGGTATTTTCAAAATCATCCCTTCCTTCAGACCATCTTTAGCGTAAGGATTTAAGGCAATAATCTGTTCTTCAGAAAGACCCAGTTTCACTTTCAATCTAAAGAATCCCTCTTTTGGCTGCACTTCGTAAAAGGTATAATCGTCTTCGATAATCGCTGAGGTATTTGTTTCCTGATTCGGAACATTTAAAATTGTTCCAATCTGAAGATTTTCGCCCATCATCGGATTTAGTTTTTCCAATTCGGCAATGGTTGTGCCGTATTTTCTGGCTATACCAAACTTTGTTTCTTTCGGAAGCACAGTATGTTTAGAAGTGTTTGAGGTATTACTTTCTGCAGTAGTTGACGTATTCTCTCCACCAGTAGTAACTTTACTATAGATTGGAATATCAATTTTATCACCCTTTTTTAGCTGTGTGGAATACAGAGCCTTGTTATATTTTTTTATATCATCGACACTTATGTTGTATTTCTGAGAAATACTAAATAGTGTTTCTTTTCGCTTAACCTTATGTTTTTTGAACTTAACGTTTTCTCTAACGATTGTCCCAACCTTGGGAATAATTAAGATAGAGTTAGTTTTTATACCGTTCTGAACATCCGGATTTAATTGATAAATCGCTTCAGTCGAGACGCCGTATTGTTTGGCAATACTAAATATTGTCTCTCCCTGCTTAACATAATGAGTTCGGTACTGCTCTTGAGCGACAGATCCGCAGCTACTAGTAAGAATAAAGAGGAAACTGAGATAAACTAATAATTTCATGAATATGAGGTTTTCTTATAAATCAAAAGACCGAAGTCCAAAGTCCAAATTTATATTTTGCTTTCTATTATTCCCATTCAATAGTTGCGGGTGGCTTTGAGCTAATATCGTATACTACTCTATTAACGCCTTTTACCCGGTTTATTATATGATTAGAGATCTCTTGCAAAAATTCGTAAGGTAAATTCACCCAATCTGCCGTCATACCATCTGTAGATTCAACCGCTCTCAAAGCAACTACTTTTTCGTAAGTTCTTTCATCTCCCATCACACCAACACTATTTACCGGCAATAGTATTGCTCCTGCCTGCCAAACTTTATCGTATAGATCCCATTTTCGTAATCCATTGATGAAAATTGCATCAACTTCTTGTAAGATACGAACTTTTTCGGCTGTTATATCACCAAGTATACGTATGGCTAAACCCGGTCCAGGAAAAGGGTGTCTGCCTAACAACTCTGCATCAATCCCCATTTCTTTGCCAACACGACGAACCTCATCTTTAAATAACATTCTTAGGGGTTCAACGATTTTTAGTTTCATAAAATCCGGTAAGCCTCCAACATTATGATGTGATTTAATAGTTACCGAAGGTCCATTTACCGAAACACTCTCAATAACGTCGGGATAAATAGTTCCTTGCGCCAACCAATCCACATCCTTTACCAAGTGCGCTTCGTTATCAAATACCTCAATAAAGGCATTTCCAATAGCTTTGCGCTTTGCTTCCGGATCACTCTCACCTTTAAGAGCTTTCAAGAAGCGTGCCGAAGCATCTACTCCTTTAACGTTTAGCCCCATGTGTTTATATTGATCCAGAACGCTATCAAATTCATTTTTCCGAAGCAAACCATTGTTTACAAAAATACAGTACAAATTTTTACCTATGGCTTTATGAAGCAAGGTCGCTGCCACTGTAGAGTCAACACCTCCGCTAAGCCCTAAAACCACCCTGTCATCACCTAACTTTTCCTTAAGCTCTGCGACAGTCGTGTCTACGAAAGCAGCGGGCGTCCAAATTTGTGCTACACCGGCAATATCGACTAAAAAATTTTCCAGTAGTTGCTTACCATGTGTCGTATGAAACACTTCCGGATGAAATTGAATTGCGTAGGTTTCCTCGTCTTCAATTCGATATGCAGCATTCGCAATGTCGTTAGTACTCGCCAAGCGTACGCCTCCCTTTGGTAATTCGGTTATAGTATCACTATGACTCATCCAAACCTGTGTCTCTTCAGGGATTTTCGAAAATAATCCTTCGTGATCGTATATCGTAGTTAATTTTGCTCGCCCGTACTCACGAATGTCTGATGGCTCTACCCTACCGCCATTAAAATGCGCCAGATATTGGGCTCCGTAACACACGCCCAACAAAGGCATTGCGCCTTTAATTCTCGACAAGTCAGGATGTGCCGCGTCTTCAGAACGTACTGAAAGAGGACTACCTGATAAGATGACAGCTTTGAAAGGGTCTAGATTATCAGGGATTTTATGATACGGATGAATTTCGCAGTAAATATTCAATTCTCGAACGCGTCTCGCAATTAGTTGCGTATACTGCGATCCAAAATCTAAAATGAGGACGTTGTTTTGCATAGGCAAAAGTAAAGTAAAAATACTAGTTGAAAAATGTTCATAAGAGAATTTTTATGAGTTATTTCAACAGCTAATGAACAATGATTTTTAAGTGTAATAATTTATAATTCCAATATTGTAAATTCATGTCCCAAAGGGTTCAGGTTTTCTTTAAGTTCCACAAATAATTGATTCCCGTATTCCAAATAAAATTCAGCAAAATTAACAGTCCTTTCCTGCAAACTTTGCTTCGGAAATAAAGCGTCTTGAATTGATGTGAGACGTTCCAGATGTTCTGAAAGTTTTCTTTTTTGAGCCTTTAACAATCGCTTTTGTAAATGGTCTAAACCATTTAATTGTTTCTTTTCTTGCGCCGCCACTGCTCCTATAAATGAAGCGTCGGTTTTATCAGCTAAAGTATACAAATCCTTAAATTGCTGTTGAAGATGTTGCTTCTGCTCAGTAAAGTCGATTGCTATTTCCGAAACTTCTTTTGTATATTTTGTCTGAAGATTGTTTTGTTTTAAGAATAGAGAATCAATACCCACATTCAATTTGCTCAATTTTTCTGAAAATTTTCGCGGTACTAATAATACGGAGTTTCTTAGTAATAGTATTGGAAATGGCACGTTCACGGCTTTAAAGTAATCTTTTAACTGAAACCAATACGCTAGTTCTCCACCCCCACCAATATAACAGAGATTAGGCAATATGGCCTCCTGAAATAACGGTCTCAATAGCGCATTTGGAGAAATTTTTTGAGGTTCTTTAATTAATAGTTCTAGTATTTCTTCGCGAGTAAACGATAGCTGCGAATCATTGACATAGAATTTGCCATCCTTTGCTATTATACGCTCACGAATTCCTTTATCTAAATAAAATAAATTGATTTCACGAGGATATACCTGCTCTTTATACCCTAAATCGGTTAGACGTTTCGTGGTATCTGTAACATGATTATACGAAAGATTCTCAAAAAGTTCCTTTTCGGCATAAGGAATGAAGGCCTTTTTTAGCTCCCTATCATTTCCGTCTACAATAACAAGTCCGTAATCTGCAAAAAGCTCATTTGCTAAGAAACGGGTAGCGTCTGTAAGGTTTTGATGTTGGACATAGGCTTGGGAAAAAAGCAATATGAGTTTTTGAGCATTTTGGCTTTCTCCCAATTCTTGCTTCAAAGCTTGTAGCACTTCCTCTAATCCGTCAGTGCTCAACTCACCCACGGCTCCACTACTCTTTTTATTCCAAGAGATTTTATTTCCGAAGAAATTAAAATAATTAATTTCTTCAAAGTCATGATCTTCGGTTGCCATCCAATATATTGGTACAAAATTGCTGGATTTATATTTCGACCGAAGTTGTTCACAAAGGTTGATTACTGAAAGAATTTTGTACAAAAAGTATAATGGTCCCGTAAACAGATTAAGTTGATGCCCTGTTGTAATGGTAAAGGCATTCTCTTCTGAAAGAGAAATGATATTTTTCTGAGTAGCTTTTGAAGAATTTAAATCTTTGTATTGATGCTTCAGTTGCTGGACTAAAAGTGCTCTCGACTGGCGATTAAAAGACGCTTGCTTTTCTTCAATCTGCTTTTCAAAATTCTCGATCTTCGGGAAGTTTCCGTAGAATGATTGCAAAGATTCCTTTTCTGAAAGATAGTCGCACATTAATTGTGAAAAGTAACCGGTTTTAGAATAAGGAAGCTTTTTAACGGACATATAATTGATTAAAAATTTGAAACAAAAATAAGTAGTTTACACTTTAAAAAAATTAAAGTTACGTTAATTCATAAACACTTCATCTTGCTTACTTTTAGTTAGAGGAAATAAGTCGGTTGAATTTGACTTTTAGGCATTGCTAATTACTTTTTCTTTAGTAGTTTTAGCCTTCAAACTAAATGATCAAAATGACGCGTTATCTTTCCTTTTTATTTTTACTTATTTCGACTTCACTTATAGCACAACTCCAATCCCCATCGGACTTTCTCGGTTATGAAATCGGTACTCAGTTCTCAAGGCATGCAGATGTGGTGAGATATTTTGAACATGTTGCAGCAAATAGTGACATGGTAACTTATCATACTTACGGAAAAACCAATGAAAGGCGCCCGCTTACTTATGCAATTATTTCTTCGCCACAAAACATATCAAATATTGATAAAATAAGAAGAGATAATTTAAAGAATATCGGTTTGGAGAATGGTAATGCGAATCCACAAATCGCCATCACCTGGCTAAGTTATAATGTTCATGGCAATGAGGCTTCGAGCACCGAAGCGGCCATGAATACTGTTTACAAACTAATTACTGAGAAACAAGCCTGGCTACAGAATACAGTAGTAATTCTAGATCCTTGCATCAATCCAGACGGGCGTGATCGTTACGCGAATTGGTACAATCAGGTTAAGGCTACACCTTACGATATCTCGCAAGATGCCGCAGAACACAATGAACCCTGGCCCGGAGGACGACCTAATCATTATTTATTCGATTTAAACCGTGACTGGGCTTGGGCAACTCAAATCGAAACGCAGCAGCGGCTAAAAGTATATAACACCTGGATGCCACACGTGCATGTAGATTTTCACGAGCAAGGGATTAATGAACCGTATTACTTTGCTCCGGCGGCAGAGCCATTTCATGAGATCATTACCGATTTCCAACGCGATTTTCAAACGCAGATAGGAAAAAATCACGCAAAATATTTTGACAAAGAAGGATGGTTATTTTTTACACGAGAACGATTCGATTTATTGTATCCAAGTTATGGGGACACCTATCCAACCTTTATGGGGGCTATTGGAATGACATATGAGCAGGCAGGGCACGGACGCGCCGGACTGGGAATCCAGACTGATGAAGGCTATGTGCTCACTCTGGTAGACAGGATGGAGCATCATACCACTACCGGACTTTCCACTATTGAGATGAGCTCAAAAAATGCCGCTAAGCTGAATTCGGAGTTCAAAAAGTACTTCACAAACAACGATTTGAAGTACAAAAGTTATGTATTGAAAGGCAATCCTGATAAGTTAAAAGCAGTGACCGAGTTACTAAAGAAACACGAGATAAAATATGGATTTACTTCAGGTGGAACTGTTAGTGGATATAGCTTTTCGGAAGGGAAACAAGGAAGCATGAATGCCTCAGGAGCACTGGTAGTTAGTACAAATCAGCCAAAAGGAAAAATGGTAAAAGTGCTTTTTGAACCTGATGCAAAAATTAGCGATCCATTAACCTATGATATTACTGCTTGGAGCATTCCATATGCATACGGATTAGAAACTATTGCGAGCACATCTCTAGTAAGTGCTAATCGTGAATTACCAACACATATAGGAAGTACGGTTGCGTCTCCCAATGCCGCAGGATATATTGCGAAATGGAATAGTTTGGATGACGCAGCTTTTTTAGCAGAATTACTAAAGAGTGATATTAAAGTAAGATTTTCCGAAAAAGAACTCCGTTTTAATGGTAAGAATTTTGATAGAGGAAGTCTGGTAATAACCAGAAGTGACAATAAAAACAATCCTAAATTCGACGATATGCTTGCTCAAATTGCGAATAAGCATGAGCGGAATCTTTACGCCTCTCCCACAAGTTTTAGTGACAATAGAACCGATTTCGGTTCTCCCGATATTAAATTAATCAATACACCTCGAATCGCTATGCTAAGAGGTAGCGGCGTGTCATCATTGAGCTATGGATCTGCCTGGCACTTTTTTGAAAAGCAAATTAACTATCCTGTAACCCATATCGATACTGATGATATAGGAAAAATAAACTTGAGTAAATACAATGTATTAATCATGCCGGAAGGCTGGTATGGAGGTGTTTTGAATGAGAGTGTATTGAACAATTTGAAGGAATGGATTAGAAGCGGCGGTAAGGTAATTGCTTTAGGACGAGCCGTAGGTGCCTTTGCCGGAAAAGATGGTTTTGATTTAACCGAGAATAAGGGAGAGGAAGTAAATGAAGAAGATAAACTAGGTAATCTTACTCCGTATGACGAGCGAGAGCGAGAGAATGTTACTAATTTGATTACAGGAAGTATTTATGAAATAACCTTAGATCCGTCGCATCCAATGGCTTTTGGTTATGGCAAAACATATAATTCATTAAAATTGGGTAGCAGTTCGTATAAATTTCTGAAAAACGGCTATAATGTTGGCTATATAAAAGATGCTGCAAAAAGTTTTTCCGGATTTTCTGGTGATGAAGCTAAAGCAAAACTTATGAATTCGGTTGTCTTTGGTGAAGCTCGAATGGGTAGTGGAAGTGTGGTTTATTTAGTAGACGACGTATTATTTCGTGCATTTTGGGATAATGGAAAATTATTTTTTGTAAATAGTATTTTCTTCGTTAATAACAACAAGTTTACACTCTAGGAGCTTTCACAAAACAGTTTAATTTTCTGAAGCATTTCATTTGTGAGATAATGAGCGCTCGATAGTTTTGTCGGCTTTGCAAGGTGTAATTTGAAAAGAATTACCTTCCACCATTTGTTTGTAATAGTTCTGGCACGTCTTCTTAGAAACACTGCTGTCTTATTTTCTTGTCGCTTTAACTCTATAAAATTAACCCAACTGTAAGGATCATGCCCCCAGGCTAAAATATGCTCAGGTTCCCAAATAACAATATATTCTTTGCTTTCTCCATAAAGACCGAGGGTATGAATGACCGTTCCTCTGCCAATATCATTATCATCAAAACTTTTGGCAGCCCGGTAATAAAACTTCGAAAAATTCTCAGGATTAGAAATTAAATTCCAAACCTGATCTATGGGTCTGTCTACCAGAGTATCGTAAGAGGTTTCAATAAGTTCTTTGCTTATCGATTTATTGTGATATTCATGAGATATAGCCCATGAGACAATCCCACCTAACGCGACTCCCGAAATAAATTCAATAATGTCCATATATGATTATTAGTTTGAGAAGAACTCGTCTAATGACTAATTATCAAATATAACCAATACTCTTAAAAGATTAAACAGCTTTACTTTTTACGCCGTCACGATAATCGAACACAATAACTGAATCTGCTTCGAAATATTTCTCAGACTTAATCACTTCATAAAGCCACTCAAAATAACTATTTGAACGTCTCTGAAATTTGTAATTTAATGCTTTTTCCATCTTAGTTGAATTTAAAGCAAAAAGTAAAATTAAGGGGATAATAGGTTCAGGGCTAGAAGATAAAACTACCCCATAATTTTATAAAAACCTAGTATTTTGTAATACAAAACTTACATTTTGTAAGAATTACGCTACTTATCTTAAGAAGAGGTTCATTCATCGCATTTTTAAATCTGTATACCAGAAACTTTAACTTTTGTTAAGTTTCTTAAAATTCAACCTCCATTCTTCACATTCTGAACACGGAGACCTTCATAAACCACGACTGCCACAGCATTTGCAAGGTTTATACTCCTTATATGCTCGCTGTGAATAGGAATCTTATACACATGGTCCCTATTGGCTTCAGTAATTTGTGCAGAAAGTCCAACAGATTCCTTTCCGAAGACAAAAAACAGATCATCTTCGAAAGATATATCCCAATATTCTTTATTACCATGACTGGAAAAGAACATCATTTTTTTATTTCTATGAGTGTTGAAAAAGTCAACTGCACTATCGTATATCTTTAGATTAATATGCTTCCAATAATCTAATCCTGCACGTTTTACCCGCTTATCATCTAAATCGAAACCTAAAGGTTTTACCAGATGCAACGTACATCCTGTAGCGAGACTTAACCGACCAATATTTCCGGTATTGTTGGGAATTTCAGGTTCAATGAGAACGATATTATATGCCATGAAAACTTTGTTTACAGCATTAAAACTAAGTGAATTTCCTGAAATTCAAATAAAATAGGAGGAGTAATTGAATAAATAGAGAAGCCCGTTAACAAGTAACGAGCTTCGCCAAATCCCATTGACCCATAGTAGCAAAAAATGGATACATTGGGGATCTTGTAAAACCTTGACAGAATAGTTAAATAGATTTAAACCTATAACCTAAAGATACATTCTAATGATAACTATAGCAATACGTATAATTACGTATATTAGAGTCTATCTAACTAATTGATTTTCAATATGAAAAGAAATCTTTTACTTTTTTTCAGCTTGACATATGCAGTTTTAATTGCACAACCCTGTAATTACAAGGTAGGTATTGAAGAAATAGACTTTTTAATTACCAAAGGTAGTTTTGATGTGGCACTTCAGAAAATCGACGAGTTAAAAAAGTGTACTTCTATCACAGATTCGATTGAGGTGGCTATCAATATCGCCGAATACAAGTCTTACAGAAATCAATACAAATTTAGACGTGCTGAGAGTGCGATTTTGAACGCTAAAAATCTTTTAGAGAAGAAAAATAATGAGCTACCTTTTGAATTGCATTTTCTTTTAGCCGAAAATTATGGTTTTGTTCCTAATCCCGAACTATATCAAAAATTTATTGCCAGAATAGAAGATACCGTTCTTACTACCTCAAATGCCAATAAATATCTATTGGGTCGATACTATCTCACAACTTATAGAACCACCAACAAGAATGCCGAATTATCTCTCGCTATCAATCACTTGCTGGCGGCACTTCAAGCTTTCGAAATTTTACAGGAGCCACCCATCTTCTACTACGGAAATACCTTACGATGTCTGGGAAATATGTACAGAAATGCAGGTGATTTCGATAAATCAATTTTTTACTACAATAAAGGCAAGGCGTTCATTAGTGAATATTACCCCATGCATCACTATGAAATTGCATACTATAATTATACTCTTGGCGCCGTTTATTATGAAAAGTTAGAATACCAAGATGCCTTGGATCATTTCCTGCAAGCTCATAAAGTATGGAAGAATTTATTAGCGCCCGATTCTAGATATATGCGATTTTTAAACGAAGCTATTGGAGACATGTATTGGGAACTCGATGATCCGAAAAACGCGCTTATCTATTTTGATAAATCTATAGTTTTTGAGGAAGCCATAAATAATGATGTAAGTGAAAATTCCATAAAGACAGCAGATAGCCTTATAAATACCGGCAATTACGCTGATGCCTTAGAGTATTATAAAGAAGCCTATGCCTGGCGGGAAAAAGAATTCGGAAAGACTAGTGTTCAAACCGGGGCTTGCAAAAATTTTGTGGCTAGAGCAATACATCATTCAGGAGATACAGAAGCAGCCTTAAACGCTTACCAGGAAGCCATCAATATATTAGTTCCCGATTTTCAAGAAAATTCCTGGTTTATGAATCCCAGTGCCGATATGAATATTCAATCATATCAATACTTACAAGAATCAATGATTGCAAAGGGACAACTTCTAAAAGAATTATATAATAAAACTAAGGATATTAATCATTTAAAAGCAGCGATGTTGGCCCATGAATTTGCTATTACCCTTTTGGAAGATCTTCGCAACAATCAGCTATCGGAAGAATCCCGTGGATTTTGGACACAACGTACTCTCAATTTAATAGAAAGTAGTATTGATACTGCTATGAAATTATATGTCAATACTCAAGATGTTGAAAATCTTCACAAGGCTTTTAATTTCTCTGAGAGAAGTAAGGCTCTGTTGTTGCTCGCCTCATTATATGATCATGAAATAAGTTCCTTTGCCAATGTTTCCGAAGAAATTATTTCTGAAGAAATCGCCCTAAAAAAAAAGATCAACGATTATACCGGTAAGATAGAAACAGAAGAAAAACGTTGTGCCGATGTTCGCGGCAAAATGCTGTCGCTTTGGAAAACCGAAATAAATTCTCTACAAAGTGAGTACGATCTATTGGTAGAGCGTATTCAACGAGAGTATCCCGATTATTATCAGCTTAAATACCAGATTCAGATCCCGGAGGTTTCAGCTTTTCAAAACCAATTATTGAATCATCAGACGCTTATCAGTTATTTTACCGGTGCAAGGAACACCTATGTTTTTCAATTAAGTAAAGACAATATTTCTATTCGAACTATTGAAAACACGGAAGATTTACTTGAACAGGTTGATGGATTCTTTCAACATATCAGCTCCTTAGAACAATTACAAAAATCGCCACAGCTAGTTTATGACGTATTCACTAAGGATGGATTCGAATTATATAAAAAATTACTTCAACCAGAGCTTGCCTCGGAAGATTTTAACGAACTTATTATTATTCCCGATGGAAAATTGTGCTACCTGCCTTTTGAGACTCTTCTTACAAATTTCGTTTCCTCTCAACCGAGAAACTACAGTACTCTCCCCTATTTGTTAAATGATTATTCTATTTCTTATGGTCCTTCCGCAGCAATTCAATTTCTCGCTAAAAACAACGTAAAAACATATGATTCTTATGCCGGATTTGCCCCAAACTACGAGGGACAAGAATATAAAGAAACTCCCCATAGCTTTACAAGGCTATCAAATCTGAAATACAACTTACTTGAAGTTGATGCGGCAAGCAAATTGTTTAAAGGTGTAAAATGGACAGGGAATAATGTAACTGAAGATCTCTTAAAAAACAATTCCAATAAAGCAGGAATTATCCACCTGGCAATGCATGGAGCTATTGAAGACAAACATCCATTATTGTCGAAATTATATTTTAATACTTCCGATAAGGATGACGGAATGTTACATATATATGAAATTTATAATATGGACCTGGCTGCACAATTAGTTATTTTAAGCGCATGTAATACTGCTGCCGGAAAGTTAGTTCGAGGTGAAGGTATTGTAAGTCTGGAACGAGCTTTTCAGTATGCTGGGAGTAAAGCTCTGCTATCGACTCTTTGGAATGTAGACGATGCAGCATCTTCGCAATTAACTGAATTATTTTTGAAGAATTTAAAAGACGGAAAACCGAAAAATGTGGCACTTCAGGAAGCCAAATTAAATTTTTTAGCTGCGGCACCACCCGAAAAAATGTCACCATTCTATTGGAGCAGTTTTAAATTAACCGGAAATACCCAGCCCCTGGTCACCAAATCTTATGAAAAACTAGTGTTTTTCATTCTAAGTGTAATAGTTGTAATATTTGGAATTATTTTTTTCAGAACAAAAAGAAAACGTGCCGCGGCTTAATCAAGGTACTTGACTTTCAATATTTTTTCCGCTTTTTTATAATTGTAAGATTTTGATGTTACTATACTCTCAAATATCTCGTTGGCTTCATCCTTTCTATTTAATATTAAAAGTGACAGCCCTTTATACCAAAGAGCTTGCTGGGCATAGTCATTGTCTATGGTTAAAACGCGATCAAAATGTTTTATCGCCATTTTATAATCCGGATCTGATTTTGCCATGGCGCTAATACCGGCGTAAAAAGAGGCAAGGTACCGAGGAATATCGCTCACGAGAGTATCCAATTTGGCAAGGGATTCATCAAAATTTTTCGCTTCATAAGCGGTCATTGCATCTTCCCAGCTGAGTTGTCTGGTATCGGAGAAATCTCTAAGATTGCTTGGCGCGGAATACACTTCAAAATTACTTTCGAAAACTTCTGATGTACTTAAACTTTTAGATAAAAACCCGAATTGATAGATAGCAATCGTAGCAATCAATAATGCTGCTAATGAAAGTCCTCGTTTAATCCAAAGGGGGATTATTTTTCTTTCATCCTTAAGACTTTTTTTTTGAGTTTCGAATGCTTCTAAAGTACTTTTTAATTCAAGTCGGCCAGCTTCATTAACAACCTCATTTGCAGCTATGGTACTTTTATATTCATCTAGTAACTCTTTATCGTTAGCTAAACGAGTTTCGAATTCCTGAAGTTCATCAGCATTCATTTGCTTGTTTATGTAGCGGTCTATTAGTATGTAAGTAGCTTCATTCATAAGCTTGTAAAATGTTTCGCAAGGCTGGTTTGGCGCTGATTAAATCCTTCAATTTCTGTAAGCATTTGTACTTTTTGTTTCGAACAATCTGGTCATTACTATAATTACCTTCTTTGGCAATCTCCTTCATCGATTTATTATGATATATTGATTCTATTAATAATCTTTTACAGCTCTCTCCTAATTCTGAAAGCACATCCATGATTCCGCTTCGTTTTTCTTGACGCACGATGGTCGCCAACGGACTTTCAACAAAATCATTTATTTCAAGTTTTTCATGATGTTTAGTTCGAACGTTATCCTTCTTTATCTGGTTTAGCCATTTAAATTTTGCAATTGAATACAAATATGTACTTATGGCACTTTCACCTTTAAACTTCGAATCGCGAACATTCTCATAAAAAGCGATCAGAGATTCTTGATACACATCCTTCGCCCTTTCTTGATCTCCGCTATTTTTTAGAATAAAACTATAGATCAAATCTTTATAAGCACCATATATCTGCTTAAGCGCAATGTTGCGCTCACTTTGTGTGCCTTTAAGCATCATGATCAATTCATTATCTGGTGTGTTCGTTTTAATAGTAAGTGTGTTTTCAAATTCGATTCGTAATAAAAATATCAAAAAAAAACTGAAAGAAGGTTACAAAGCTGCGATTAGAATTGACATAGTAATGAATCCTCCCCAAAAACATGTTTAACATTTAAAATTTTTATTATGAAACAAAAAAAAGTGTTTGCCTTAGCTGGTCTTCTATTGAGTATAGGATTGCTACAACTACAGGCACAAAACAATTCGGTAACAGCCGGAGGAGATGCTTCGGGAAGTGGCGGAAGCATTAGTTATTCCATTGGGCAGGTGGATTACATTCAAGCCACAGGAAGTGGAGGTACAGCAAATCAAGGCGTACAACAACCCATTGAAATTTATGTGCTAGGAAATGACGAGTTTTCAAATATTGAACTCTCCGCAGTAATATTTCCAAATCCAACATCCAATTATGTGACACTTTCGATTAACGACATGTACACCAATGAACTTTCGTTTACGGTAGTAGATGTGAACGGACGAAAAATTGTGAGTGAACAAATTAGAAGCGCTCAAACAATTGTACCCTTTGAACACTTACAGGCGTCAATGTACTTATTAAGTGTCATGGATGGTAATTCACTATTAAAAACTTTTAAAATAATCAAAAACTAAAATTTAAAACAATGAAAAATATAATTACATTACTCGTTGCAGTACTTATAACTGCTGGTGTCTTCGCTCAGGCACCCGAAAAAATGGGCTACCAAGCAGTACTTAGAGATGCTAGCGATGTCCTTATAACCGGTATGACGGTAGGAATGCAAATAAGTATTCTCGAAGGCTCAACTACAGGTACACCTGTATATGTTGAAACTCAAACTCCCACCACAAACGCAAACGGACTCGCTACATTAGAAGTTGGAACCGGAACTATTGTAAGTGGAGACTTTTCCTCAATAGATTGGGGCGGTGGAGAGTACTATATTAAAACTGAAACCGATCCGGCAGGTGGAACAGCCTATAGTATTGAAGGAACCACTCAGCTATTAAGTGTGCCATATGCATTGTTTGCAAAAAACGGAGGAGGTTCAGGCAATACTCTCGATCAGGCTTACGATTTGGAAATGACAACAAGTCCTACCCCACGAATAATTGAAGCAGATGATGGAGTGATTGAAATAATTGCGACCGATAATGATGCTCTGGAGTTGACCGCCGATTCGGATTTTGTTGGATTATTAGTGAATTCTGAAAGTACGAGCCCGGGGATATATATCGAACAACTAGGTACCGGTGATGCTCTGAATATAGCAACTGAAGATACCGGTATAGGTATTGATGTCAATAATAGTGGTCTCAACATAGGTATGGATATTGTAAACTCCAATCCAGCCAATGCTTCTGAGGTTATTAATGTCGAAAATAGCGGTACGGGTGATGCAGTTCATATCGATAATCTCGATGGTGGGGGTGGAAACTCCCTCTTTATTGAAAATGACGGAGGTGGAGACGCTTTAGATATAGCAAATGATGGTGGTGGGGATGCCGTTACGATTGATAATGATAGTGCCGGAGACGCAGTTTTTATAGATAATTTGGATAGTGTTGGAGGTATTGCCTTATCTATCAACAGTGATAGTGGAGTTGCCGCAGTTGATGTTTTGAATGATGGTGGTGGAAGTGCAATTGATGTTACAAATGATGGAGGGGGACATGGGATGTTGGTAACGCATTCGGGGGCTGGAAACGGAATTAATGTGGTAAACGATGGAACCGGTATTGGACTTAACATTCTGAATGGAGCAGTACCATTCTCCGGTGGTGGCGTTGGTGGTGCGGGAATTGGTTTCAAACTTAAACAAGGAGGCGCAAGTAAAGCTGTGTTTATAGATAACACTGGAACAGCCAATGCGGTTCATATATTGAATGGTAATCCTGCAAATGGAGCTGCCGTGGTAAAGATTGAACAAGGCGGAGCAGGTACCGCATTAGAAATCGCAAACGGAGGACCGGGGAAAGCTGCACACTTTTTTAATATGGTGCCTCTTAATGCTGCGGAAGTGCTATCGGTTTCAACTGATGGCGTTGGAAACGCTGGTTTATTTGTTTCTACCGACAATAATGCGAATTTTGCTCCAACTTTGGTAGCAAATCATATCGGAAACGGATCTGCCGGTGAATTTCTAATTATGGATGAAGCAACCGGGAAGGTTAACGACAAGCCAATTATCAACGCACTTTCAAACGGGATGGGACCGGGTGTAGCTATAGACCTTTCAAATGCAGAAACCGGAGCCGATAGTAATACAGCGCCAGCACTTTTTGCATCGCACAAAGGCTTTGGAAATGGAGCTTTCATAGAAACCTTCAATACAGATAACAGCGCGGCCACTTTAGAAATTAAAAACAATGGCTCAGGACACGGGGCTCACATTGACAGTTATGATAATGGAGGTGATACCGAAGCGACGCTTTATGTAGAACAAGGAAATTCGTCGACTGTAGCTGTACTAGGAAGAACCGCAGTGTTCGATTTACATCCTACCGGAACTTCAGCAGATTCGGCTGTACTTATTCGCTCCGATCCTTCATCTACAGCGCATAGTACCCTTCGCGTAATAAGAGGAGATCCAACTAAATCGGCAGCCGACTTCTTTGGTGACGTACACATAAGTTCAGACCTTGTTGTGGATGGAAGCTTTAGTGCGGCAGCAAAAGCCTTTAAAATAGATCATCCGTTAGATCCTGATAATATGTATTTAATACATAATTCGATAGAAAGTAATGAAAGAATAAATATTTACAGCGGAAACATTACCACAAATAAGGAAGGCTATGCTACCGTTGATCTGCCTGAATATATGAGTGCATTAAACAAAGATTTTAAATATCAATTGACAATAATTGACAAATCATTTGCACAAGCCATTATTTGGGAGCCGATGAACTCTGAAAGTAACTCATTTGTAATAAAAACCAATGCGCCCTCTATTTGCGTAAGCTGGCAAATAACAGGCACTCGTCAAGATACCTGGGCAAAAGAGAATCCTATGCAGGTTGAAGTGAATAAAAATTCGGGATTATAAAACAATGTATTATAACTGTAGATACATTTAATAGAAAGAGCTCATTAGTTTAATGAGCTCTTTTTAATTTTGGTTGGTTAGTTAAAAAAATTGCTTTACAAATTGTAAATGCAGAAGTAAAAATAATAATTCCAAATGACAGAACCTATAGGTGAAAACACGTAATTTACTGAATGTCAATAAATAAATAACACTCCGCCCTGCATCCAAAGATTATAGGCGTAACCGTTTCATTTCTTTCCGACTTATACAAAAACAAGTATATTTACAATGCCGAAAATTTTAATAGATTATGAAATATATCCTGTTTTTTTTATTGCTAACTTCCTTTATAAGTTGTAAAGATTCTGAAACCAAGACAGTTTCAGACGCACCAGTCGAAGCAATGCTATCATATCCCGGTTATGAGGCTATTTCTTTATTGGGAGATACACTCTATTCTAAAGAGCCTTCAGAAAAAATAATAGAGCGCTACAATGAGAAGAAAGCAGCCTTTGAGAAGAATCCGGACAATATCGAAAATATTATATGGTTCGGCCGTTTCACTGCCTACAAGGGTGACTATCGTGAGGCCATTGCCATCTATACCAGAGGCATTGAAAAATATCCAAAAGAACCACGCTTATATCGACATCGAGGTCATCGCTATATATCAATTAGAGAGTTTGAAAAAGCAACAGTTGATCTAACGAGAGCGGCTGCATTAGTTGAAGGCAAAGAAAATCAGGTGGAAGAAGACGGAATGCCAAATGCTCAAAAAATTCCCGTTAGTACCTTACACGGAAACATTTATTACCATCTGGGATTAGCATATTATTTGCAACATGAAATGGAAGCCTCACTAAAAGCTTATAAGAAATGCCTAGAAACATCTAACAACCCCGATAATGTTGTTTCGGCAACTCATTGGATTTATATGATCTATAATCGTTTAGGGCGTCCGGATGCTGCGAAAAATTATCTTCGGAATATAAAACCCAACATGAATGTCATAGAAAATACAGCCTATTACAGAGCATGTCTTTTTTATAAAGGTGAACTTGAGCTGAATGAGATAAATAAAGAAAGTACCGATGATGCACCCTCAGACAGTGCTTTGAAATATGCTCTGGGGAATTGGTTGTACTATACCGGCCAAAAACCACAAGCAGAAATTATTTTAAGGCAAATTGTTGCTCAGGACGATTGGGCTTCGTTTGGGCACATAGCAGCAGAAAGTGACTTAGCGAAATTATATTAAAAAGTAGCTCCTAAACTGTCAAAAGAAATTATAGCTCTGGCAAATTAATAGAGAAAGAACAATTAATAATCACAAATATTCTGGTGGTTGCTAAGGTTCAAGTGGTTAATTACGCTTATTCTTTTCCTCGATCCATTTACTCATATATTTTGTACTATACATACTTTGATGCTGAAGTATTTGTCCGAAAAAATTAGTTTCTCGATGTTTCTTTAGATTTTCCAGAAGGAAGTTTAATTTTTGTATAAATGCTTGGGAAAATAATGATTTCTGAAAGCGATTCTCAAGAATGCTAAAACCATTTTGATGAGCTTCCTGCCATTTTTCTTTATTATGATATAATTCAACAGAAGCATTTGCAAACTCCAGAGGTCCATCAGCAACAACTCCCGGATACGGCAGCGATCCACACATCCCTTCGGCTCCTACGATTGTTGTGACTGAAGGAGTTCCGGCAATCATCGCATCCAGTAATTTACCTTTTAAACCCGCTCCAAATCGTATTGGTGCCAGACAAACTCTCGCACTTTCCATGATTTCAAAAATACTCTCACCCCATCCTTCTATCAAAAAACCGTTTTTCTCGTTATGAAGTTCTAATACTTGTTGAGGTGCATATGCTCCATAAATATGTATCACGGCCTTCGGCATCTGATTTTTAATTAAAGGCCAAATAGTTCGATTCAAGTACAAAATTGAATCAACATTGGGTTTATGAAGTAGATTTCCGACCGTTACGAAATTCGATCTTTTTTCAAAATTGTAGGTATTTTTAGCGTTTTTTGAAGGTTTTTCGACTAAAAAAGGTAAATAATAGAGAATTTTCGACGAAACTGAAAATTCTTTCTTCAATAAATTAAGCTCGAAATCTGAAATAATTAGTGATAAATCACATCTAAGAATACTTGCTATTTCACGTTTGGCAATTTCAGAATAGATGTTTGCTCTATCTACTTTAAGCCCATTCTTAATAACTTCTTCCCTTGCATTCCGAAGAAAATGCAGGTCTTCGGTATCTAAAATCTTTAAGGCATTCGGAACATTTTTGGTTATCCGCCACCCAAATTGCTCTTCTGTTATATAACGATCGAATATAACAACTAGGGGCTTCAATTGAAGAATGAGATCATCGAAGGATGTATCATTGAGTAGTATATTTTTAACAGAAACTCCTTGAGATGTGAGATCAGCAGATCTTTCTGAAATACTGGCTGTACTTGCAAAGGTTATTTGATACTCTTCTTCTATAAAAAGATTGATAAGCTGCATCATTCGGCTTCCCGCCGCTGTAGTGGTTGGTTCGGGAAACGTATGGCCAATTATCAGGAGCGTTTTCACGGGAAGTAGAAGTTAGTGGCGGTCTATGAAATTATAAATTCTGTAAATCAATAGATGCAGTCTTTATCGATTTACTTTCTCCATCCACCTCCGTCCACGAAAAATATAGTGTTTTTCCTAAGATTTCCATTTGAGGAAATCCGCTGGATCGCTCAGGACTTGTTTTTGAAATAATCACCGGATCGCCTTTAGATCCGTTACTTTTTACTTTTAATGCTTTAATTACTGTATTCTCTCCAATATTCTCCATCCAACACACTACAGCAGTTTCACGTGCGATCATCACTACATCTACCCTACCCATTGTATCATTGCTATCGATACGAATTGGTAATCCGAAAGTAAGTCCGTTGTCTTCAGAAAATACAATCTGTACTTTTGGCTTGTTATTTTTACCGGTAAACCATGCAATGGCAGCGTTGTCTTCAAAAGTATCAATAGATGGTCCGTTTACCGGACACCCGGCAATTTCCCAGTCATCATTGCCAATAGTTAATGGCTTAGACCAACCCGTTGCTTGTTCCCAACGAACCAAAGAAATATCGCGAATTTCGTCATCACTCCTATCCCGATAAGCTACAAGTATAACATCATTGGTTCCAATGGCTGTACTGGTATTACAGCAATCACATACCTTTTCATCAAGTAAGGTATCGTATTGTATTGAACCATCTTCAAAAACGAGGGCGCCACGCAACGTCATGGGACCGCCGGCATGTTCTTCTGAATGGGAGTCGCCATGAGATTTAGCTGTTGTCTCTCTTCCGTCAAGCCAGGTAACCATAAAAGAATTTCCCGCATACGGTCTCATAGACACAAAACCATGTTCACTCAAAGTCTTATCATCATGTAGCATAAAATCTTTCTTCCATGTTTTTTCTTTGGCATTGAATAAATTCAATTTTACATCGTAGGTGTATGTATCATCTGCAGATTTTTGAAGAAAATTAATTAAAATGTTACCGTTATTTTCAACAATTGCGGGAAAATCGGCCCAATTCACAAACCAATCTGCACCGGATATTACAGTTTCGGGTTCGCTCCATATTTCATTATCAAACACAGCGTAATTGAGCGTATTGAGTGTATCTTTTTTTTCGACCCAAGACAGAAATAGTTTATTATCGTTACTGAATAACCTAGAGAGAGCACTGTTTTCGGCTGCCGGGTTATCAAGTTGTTTTACGATTTCTTTAGATTCAGAAATGTTTGAGTCACTGTTTTTAGCTTTTGAAGCATCTTTACATGCTGAAACAATGAGTAAAAAAAGGCAAAAAATAAATGTGATGAGGTTTCTCACTTTGTACGGAATGACTGTTAGGTAAAGTAAAAGTACAATTATATTTGAAGTTTTGTTCAGCTTTAATTTACAAAATAGATTGGATAAGTCGAACCTTCGCTTTCTGGTTCGTGTTCACTTCGAAATGACTATGCTTACTTAACAACTTCAGCATAAAGATCAAAATCTTCTGCAGCGGTAATTTTTACCTTGAAGAATTCCCCTGTTCGCAAATAGCCTTCTTCAGCATTAATTAGAACTTCATTATCAACATCGGGACTGTCGAACTCCGTACGGCCCACGAAGTAGCTACCCTCCTTGCGGTCTATGACTACTCTGAATTCTTTACCAATCTTTTGTTGATTTAGTTCCCATGAAATTTGTGATTGAATCTCCATGATCTTATTAGCGCGATCCATTTTCACATCCTCTGGAACGTCATCCTCTAAATTATAGGCATGAGTATTCTCTTCATGAGAATAGGTGAAGCAACCCAAACGCTCAAAGCGCATTTCTTCTACCCAGTTTTTCAGCGTTTGAAAATCTTCTTCTGTTTCCCCCGGATAACCTACAATTAATGTAGTACGAATCGTCATATCAGGAACTGCAGCACGAAACTCTTGCAATAATTTAGTGGTCTTGGCTTTGGTGGTTCCACGACGCATAGATTTTAAAATCGGATCGGCAATATGCTGTAATGGAATATCAATATAATTACAAATCTTCGGTTCATTTTTCATGACCTCCAGAACGTCCATAGGAAAGCCTGTGGGAAAAGCATAATGCAAACGAATCCATTCAACACCCTCGACCTCCACTAATTTTTGAAGTAACTCTGCCAGGTTTCGTTTTTTATAAAGATCGAGCCCGTAATAAGTAAGATCCTGAGCAATGAGGATAAGTTCTTTAACCCCATTGGCAGCTAATTTTTCAGCTTCTGTAACCAAATCTTCTATTGGAGTACTTTTATGCTTACCTCGCATAATCGGGATTGCACAAAAGGAACAAGGTCGGTCACAACCTTCGGCTATTTTCAGGTATGCATAATTTTTTGGTGTGGTGGTAAGTCTTTCACCAATTAATTCGTGTTTATAATCGGCACCCAATGCTTTCAGAAGCCCAGGGAGTTCTGTAGTGCCAAAATATTGATCTACAGATGGTATTTCCTTTTGAAGATCCGGCTTATAGCGCTCGGAGAGACAACCGGTAACAAAAACCTTATCGACAATTCCCTCCTCTTTCTTCTGAACGTATTCCAGAATCGTATTTACACTCTCCTCTTTGGCATTAGCAATGAATCCGCAGGTATTAATGACAACGATATTACCTTCTTCTTCGTGCACCACCTCTTTGTTATTGGCACGTAATTGCCCCATAAGCACTTCGCTGTCGTACACATTCTTAGAACATCCTAAGGTAACAACATTGATCTTATTCTTTTTTACAGATTTGGTGCGCATGTTTTATTTATTGGAGTGCAAAGATACCCTTTAATCTACGTTCTGCAACACTATAAAGTACAAAGCTTATTGGGGGTAGTAAATATTTAGTATGGAAGCAATTTCTTTTTTTCCCAATATAATAGCGTTGATCTCGCTTTGAGTTTTTCTTGGGAGTAAATGTTTCAATGGTTGATCGAGTTGATTTATTTTTGGAAAAACAGAAGCTATCTTTTGGTCCCACACCTTGTAATAGTTCTTCAGGTCGTCGGGATATACTGTCTTGCGTGTTGTTCCTTCATCTATACCTTCAAAAGGGTGGCTCACATTGAGATAACCATAATCATCGGTAAGTTCTTCTCCCGGATGAATATCACGTACAGCGATTTCGAAATCGTATGCAGTTGAAAGGCATGTGCTTTTAAAACTATGATTAACAAACCGTCCGTTATCCCAACAAAGAATCAGGTTGCCTTTGTTATTCCGATAGGTATAGGTTTCAAGTATATTTTGGTAAACTGGGTCCATTTTTAGAAACTGAGCTCTTGTAAATTGTTGATCGAGCTTGTCTAGCACCCAAGTAATGGTTCCTGCCGGAATAAGTTTTGTGGCTACAACACCAAAGCCAATTTCATCACTGATGTAGCGCAATTCGGTATGCGGGTGAATCATTTTATATAAATTAGGAAGCGAATTTAGTTAAAAAACGAATCCACAAACTCAAATTTATTAAAAACTTGTAGATCCTCAATGCCTTCACCGACACCGATATATTTCACCGGAATCTGAAATTGATCACTGATACCAATAACCACTCCTCCTTTGGCAGTTCCATCTAATTTAGTCACCGCCAAACTAGTGACTTCGGTTGCGGCTGTAAACTGTTTAGCCTGCTCGAAAGCGTTTTGCCCGGTACTACCATCCAACACTAACAACACATCATGTGGTGCATTGGGAATTACTTTTTGCATTACACGTTTCACCTTGGTGAGTTCATTCATCAGGTTTACCTTATTATGAAGGCGCCCTGCGGTATCAATAATTACGACATCAGCATTTTGATTTACTGCACTTTGCAAGGTGTCGAAGGCAACGCTGGCCGGATCACTTCCCATTTCCTGGCGAACGATTGGTACGCCGGTGCGATCAGCCCATATTTGGAGTTGATCTATTGCAGCGGCACGAAATGTGTCGGCAGCACCAAGTACAACACTTTTTCCTGCCGATTTAAATTGATGTGCTAATTTACCAATGGTAGTTGTTTTCCCTACACCATTCACTCCAACCACCATAATAACATAAGGTGCGTCTTGCTGTGGAATCTCGAATTCGGTTGCATTGCCGCTATTGGTTTCGCTAAGTAGAGCTGCGATCTCTTCGCGTAAAATCTTATTCAACTCGTCGGTTCCCAGATATTTATCTTTAGATACGCGGGCTTCAATACGATCGATTATCTTTAAAGTTGTGGTAACACCCACGTCGCTGGAAACCAGGACCTCCTCCAGATTATCGAGAACATCATCATCTACTTTGCTTTTTCCCGCAACAGCCTTTCCAAGCTTATCGAGGAAAGAAGATTTCGATTTTTCAAGCCCCTTATCCAGGGTTTCTTTTTTTTCTTTGGAAAATATTTTTTTAAAGAAGCTCATTATAAAGCGGTTAGTCTATTGTTAGTTGAAATCTTTCTTAAACGCGTAATAGCATTGAGTGTACTTTCGTGGAGTAACGAAAGCCGACCCATTTTAGGTGCAAAATTACAATAATTTAGACAGTATTCAATCAATTGCCAAAGGGGGTTGTATTTAAGAGATTTGGCATTAAATAGAAAAAGCCACTCTTGAATAAAAGTGGCTCTAATTGAATATCTTATAACAGGTTATTTTTTATTCATCCAGTCGTTAACCAGTTCTGGTGCCATGATAGCTTCAGTGAAAATATATGCGCCTGTTTTTGGCGATTTAACCATTTTTATTGCTTTAGTTAAACGCTTAGATCCTGTTTGTAATGATGCTACTGATTTCTTTGCCATTGTAAATATATTTACATTTCCCACGCAGGTGGGAACTTAATTATTTTATTTCTTTATGAACAGTCATCTTCTTAAGAATAGGATTGAATTTCTTCAATTCCATTCTGTCGGGAGTGTTCTTTTTATTTTTAGTGGTAATATAACGAGAAGTTCCAGGTTTTCCTGACTCCTTATGCTCGGTACATTCTAAAATCACCTGTACTCTATTTCCTCTTTTAGCCATTTTATCAGACTTTACTCGTTATGCAATTATTATTTATAGAAACCTTTTTCGCGAGCATCTTTGATAACTGCGGAAATTCCTTTCTTATTGATCGTTTTTAATGCTGAAGTAGAAACGCGAAGGGTAACCCATTTATCTTCTTCAGGAATGTAGAAACGCTTCTTTACAAGATTTACATTAAATCTACGTCTTGTTTTATTCATTGCGTGAGAAACATTATTCCCAAACATTGCTTTTTTACCCGTTAGCTCACAAACTCTTGACATTTCCTTAAAATATTTATAGTTATTTTAAAACAGGCTGCAAATTTAAGTAATTTTATTGTGATGCACAACAAAAGAAATTCAGTTTTTTAAAATTTCTTTCAGAAGCATTTCGAAAGCTTTATTTGTTGCTTTGCCAATCACTTTTTCACGAGCGTTTCCGAAGCTGAATTTTTCACTCACCACAGTAGTTGGTGTGGCTACAGCAATACAAACTGTCCCTATGTCGTCGTTACCATCGCCCTTTGTGGGTCCGGCAATTCCGGTAGTAGCTATAGCATAATCTGTGGTGAAAAGTTGTCGCGAATGTCTAGCCATTGCCTCTGCAACCGGTATACTTACCACTGAATACTTTTCGATAAGTTGTTTATCAACTCCCAAGATTTCAGATTTCAGGTGTGTGGCATAGGGAATAATACTTCCTTTAAAATAGGCAGAAGAACCCGGATTGCTAGTTATAGCGGTCGCAATTGATCCCCCTGTACAACTTTCAGCCAAACTCAGAGTCTGATTTTTCTTAACTAAAAGTTCTCCTATTCGTTCCTCGATGCTATTTTCATCTTCAAATCCTACGGCAATGTCGTCGAGTAAAGTAGACAGCTTTTTCATTTGAGCGTCCACCTCATTTTTAAGTGCTGTCTTATTCTCACCTTTTGATAATAATCGCAAACGAACTCTGCCTAAAGAAGGAAGATAGGCTAATTTTATATGTGAGGGTAATTCATTCTCCCATCTTTCGATACGCATGGCAATAACACTTTCACCCTGCCCATAAGTTAATAACGTCTTGTGGTAAATATATGGTCTTTTGAATTGCTTCAAAACTTTTGGAAGAACCTGCCCAGACAGTAAATGCTTCATTTCATAAGGTACACCTGGCATAGAAACAAACACAACTCCATCCTTTTCCATCCACATTCCGGGTGCTGTACCATTCTTATTTTGGAGTATAATGGCTGTTGAAGGAACCATTGCTTGTCTTAAGTTCGAAGGGAGTGGCTCACGTTTGAGATGCTTCTGAAAAATATCGATGATATTTTGCTTCACTGAAGCATTTTCAACTAAATGATCTCCTAAAAACTCACAAAAGGTTTCTTTAGTGATATCGTCTTTAGTGGGGCCAAGACCACCAGTAACCAAGACTAATTGTACACGCTTCTTAGCTTCATTAAGTGCTTCGAGGATGTGTTCTCTATCATCTTGAATGGATGTGATTTGGTATACTTGAACTCCCGCATTATTGAGTTCTTTCGAAATATAAGCAGAATTGGTATCTACTATTTGTCCAATTAATATTTCATCACCTATAGTGATTATCTCTGCTAACATCTACGAACTAAAATCTTCACTTAATTCTTTAAAAACTGCACGCAGGGTGCTGCTAATATTTTGCAGATGATCTGCGATTACCGCATTACTTTTAGAAGTCTTAGACCAGGACTCGATGGTGGTAATCTCCTTTTGAAGATTAATTCCAAACATTTCAAGATTTGGTTTCATTTTATGCGCAAATTGATATGCCAATTCTTTATTGTCGTTTTCAATTGCTTCTTCCATAGATTTTAAATCTGGGGGGATTTCTTCTAAGAAGGTTTGCGCTACCACAGCCATAAATTCAGGATCACCTCCAGCAATTTCATTAAGGCTTTCAATAGAATAGTGTTTGCTCATTTACTTTACTTTTATGGAAAAAATTTCCTTTTCTTCAATAAATCCTGTTAGCGTATCATTGGGGGCAACTTTTGCAACTCCCGCAGGAGTGCCGGTAAATATAATATCTCCTATCTTTAAAGTGAAATATTTTGAAATATATTCGATTAACTCATCAATTTTCCACAACATTAATGCTGTATTGCCCTCCTGAACTACTTTTTCATTCTTTTTTAGGCTGAAATTAATATTATCCACTGAATTAAACGTAGATTTTTGTAAAAAATTACCTACAACTGCAGCTCCGTCAAAAGCTTTGGCCTTTTCCCACGGCAAACCTTTTTCTTTTAATTGTTGTTGTAAGTCTCTTGCAGTAAAATCGATACCAAGACCAATTTCATCGTAATACTTCGATGCAAATTTGCGATCTATATGTTTTCCAATCTTTTTAATTTTAACTAAGATCTCCACCTCGTGATGTACATCAGAAGAGAAATCGGGTATAAAAAAAGGTTGTTTCTTAAGTACAATTGAAGTATCGGGCTTCAAAAACAATATAGGATGTTCAGGCTTTTCGTTTTCAAGCTCGGCTATGTGAGCTGCATAATTTCGACCAACACATATAATTTTCATAGCAATAGTTAGAATTTTGTATTCAGCTTACTCAACTTGATTCTTGTTAATACCTTTTTTGTGTACAAAGGAAAATCTGCGTTTAGCAACCAGCCAAAATAGCCCGGCTCCTTCTCCATCACGTCTTCAACTTTCTTGCCTTTGTGTTTTCCGAAGGCAAAAATTTCCTCTCCTTCTTTATTATAGCCTATATATCCGGCAAAATCCGCAAAACTTTTATGAGCACTGAAATCGGCTAAGAAATTTATATCGTTCTCAAGATCATCATATCGCTTTAATTGTGCCTCAAGTACCTCATAAGTTGCATTGGTATCTGCCTCGGCGCTATGCGCATCGGTAAGATCCTTATCACAATAGAACTTATAAGCTGCTTCAAGGGTGCGTTTTTCCTTTTTATGAAAGATTGTCTGTACGTCTACCGATTGCGCTTTCTTCATATCGAAATCAACCTCAGCTCGTAATAATTCTTCAGCTAGTAAAGGAATATCAAAACGGTTGGAGTTAAACCCCCCAAGATCACAGTCCTTTATGAGGGCATATACTTTCGGTGCTAATTCTTTAAAAGTAGGTTCATTCGCGACCATATCATCAGTAATTCCATGGATCGCAGAGGTTTCGGCAGGGATAGGCATTTCAGGATTGACGCGCCATGTATGACTTTCTTTATTTCCGTTTGGAAAAATTTTTAATATAGATATTTCTACAATTCTATCGGTTGCAATATTAACTCCAGTCGTTTCCAGATCAAAGAAACAGATAGGTTTTTTCAAATTTAAATCCATAGGTACAATTTGTGTTGCAAAGGTAACATTTAATACTTTTGTGAGTAACTATGGGATTGTATAAAATTGTTCTTGTATTCTTTTTCGGAATCTCCTTTTATGGGTGGTCTCAGGAATCACGAGTACTTATTACTGAAAAAAAGAGAGGCAAACGAATTGTTTTAATGGCTGAAAATACAACCACAGACACCCTAAATGTATTTCTAATGGTGCTATCTGAAGGATACCGCCGAAGCGCTTCAAAGCCGGTTTTAAAAAACCTACCTCCCAAGAGCAAAATGCCAATGGCCACCCTGATCGAACTTACGGATGTGCCATCAAGCTATACTTATAATTTAATTGTAAACGAAAAGCAATTCGACATACATCATGCTTTCGATAAACCTACAAAGGATATCGAAAAAGTAATTAAGGATAAGCTAGTGCTTTTTTCAAAACCCGGCTGTGATCGATGCGAATTGCTTTCAGAAACATTAACTCAAAATGGCATTGCTCACAGAGAATTCAACGTCGAGGATGATCTTTTACTATACCAACAGTTTATGGTATTTATAAAAAAGGATGCCCCGGATAAAAAGCAAATACGTTTTCCAGTGATCTGGAATAAAAGTTATACAATTTATGGGTATGATTCTGTAGTAGTCTTGTTAAATGAGTTAAAGGATTAAACCTCCAAATTTCTACTGTGAACAGTCTCCATTAAGCATATCTTGTCGGGTGGGATTATAAGCATTATTAGTAGCTTCAAAAAATCCTACAGCACCATTATTAAAGGCATTCAAGAGCCCACAATAATCATTTAAAGAATAATTATTAATTACATAGGCATTTCCAATTTGGTTCAAATTCGTGAACATGTCAAGATTTGTGATTTCAGAAAATGCGATGTGAAACTCTTCATTTATATATTCAATATTTCTAAATCCGGACAGGTCTGCCAAGAAAGGAAGATTTGATATACTTAAAGATTTACTCAAGCCTGTAATTTGAGAAAGTCCATCTGTATTTAAGAGATTTGGGAGATTGATTAGTTGGAGGATCTCTAGTTCGCCATTAATACCAGAGAAGGCATCCAAATTGTTTATTAGTTCATTCGAATAAATACTTATAAAACCACGATTTCCTTCGATCGAAATATTAGTAAGGCCATTGATATTTACTAAATTTGAATTATTTCCGATTATGATATTGGTAGTTGAATCATATTCTGGTTCCACTAACATAGTTATCCCAAGTAAACCATCTATGTTTCGCAATGCATTGTTCCTTTCAATTTGAATGCTTACGAGAGACGAATTTATATTGCCTAAAGCATCAATATTATCCAACACCTCATTATCAGAAATTAAAATATAATCTTCAACCACACTCATATTGTTGAGCCCTTCTAAATTCGTTAAACTATTGGTTCCATCCACTTCTAAGCTATTAACTCTTCTCAGATTCTGTAATGGTGTTAAATCTACAATTGGATCTAACTCACCGTCTGCTTCTCGAATGATGAAACTGTAATTTATCGCGCAATAATTATTAGCACCAAAATCATTGACTTCGGTTTGAGTTGTTAATGTCACATAGTCATTTAAAATGTTTTGTGTACACTCGTTGGTGGACGTGAAAGAAATTTCATCACTGTAAGATATTCCTGTAGCATTTTCAGCGTATGCCCTTAAATAATAAGTCGTATTAAATTCAATATTAGAGATTGTTACCGAAAAATCTGCCGTTCCAGCACCACCATAAACGTTATTGTCGTCAATGGTTGGTAAATTATTTGTACTCCAGCATACACCTTTGGATGTTACAGCAGACCCTCCATCATCCATTATCACTCCACCGGAGTAAGCAATGTCACCAGCAATATTTGCAACCGGGTATATACCGACCCTTGCAAGAGATTGTTGTTCGTTATTCAGTGTGGTATCATCATCACTGTTACAGCTTAAAAATGAAGCTATAAAGAGTACTAACAATAATTGTAAAAAGGATGGTTTTTTGACAGAATATGTTTTCATAGTGCTTGATGTTTCTTTATAGTCTGAACAAACCTAAATAAGTTGCGTACGAATGTAATTTTTATTTCAATTATCTTTCTACTATAACAATCCAAATGAATTCTTAATACGTCCTTGAAGAAAAACCACGCATAAAAAAAAGCCTAAACATCTATATAACAGAACTTAGGCTTTTTTATATATTATTGGTAGATTCTAAATCTCCCGATTAGAATCCCAACCCTCAAGATAATCGGCTACGCGCTTTACGAATTGTCCGCCCAACGCACCGTTCACAACGCGATGATCATAACTGTGCGACAAGAACATTTTGTAACGAATTCCTATAAAATCACCTTCCGGGGTTTCTATCACTGCGGGCACTTTCCGAATAGCTCCCAACGCAAGTATTCCTACTTGCGGCTGATTGATAATTGGAGTTCCCATAATACTTCCAAAGGTTCCTACATTTGTAACAGTATAAGTTCCCCCCTGAATATCGTCTGGTTTAAGTTCACCGTTTCTGGCGCGACTGGCAAGGTCATTTACAGCTTTCGACATTCCCACTAAATTCAGCTGATCTGCATTTTTTATTACGGGAACGATAAGGTTTCCATCGGCCAGTGCAGCAGCCATTCCAAGATTTATATTCTTCCGTTTGATAATAGTATCTCCATCTACAGCGATATTCATCATCGGGAAATCTTTTAAGGATTTGGCAACGGCTTCCATAAAGATCGGAGTAAATGTCAGGTTTTCACCTTCGCGTTTGGCGAAAGCATCTTTAACCTTATTACGCCAATTCCAGATTTTTGTTACATCGGCTTCTATAAAAGATTGAACGTGAGCAGAAGTTTGAACACTTTCAACCATATGATGTGCAATGAGTTTCCCCATTCTCGTCATTTCGATAATCTCATCGCCTCCGTTTACAGAAACGGGTGCTTTGCTTTTCACCGGTTGTCCGGACGACTGTTGTGCCGCAACAGGATTTTTAGCTTCCACCACAGTTTGTGGCTGAGTGCTTTGAGCCGGGGCAGATGAACGTTTTTCAATGTATTCTAAAATATCATTTTTGTCACTCTGCCTTCTTTACCTGTTCCTGATATGCTATCGAGTTCGGTTTGTGAGATGCCTTCTGCACTCGCAATATTCTTAACAAGTGGCGAATAAAATCGATCCCCATTGCTCTCAATAGAACTTGGAACCGATTCCTTTGCTGCAGTGATTGGTGCGCTAACTTCGGCAACAACTTCCGGTGTTGGTGCTTCTTCAGATTTTGATTCAGGAGCAGCTGTTTCGGCTACATCACTGTCTGTTTCAATAATCGCAATTGTTTGTCCTACTTGAATAACATCATCTACTTCAAAAAGTCTTTCAACTAAAACTCCGTCCACCTCACTTGGAACTTCACTATCTACTTTATCTGTGGCAATCTCCAACACAGCTTCATCTGCTTCAATAGAGTCTCCAACACTTTTAAGCCAATTGGTAAGCGTTGCTTCTGCAACACTTTCACCCATTTTAGGAAGTTTTAATTCAAATTTTGCCATAATTCACAATCTTACAAGTAGGTTTTTATTTGCGAGCTTACAATTAGGTAAGCGACTGCAAAATTAGTCAAATTTTGTATGTTTTGCTTTCATAATTTTAAAAAACTACCACCGAACCTTTTTCATCGCTGGCATCGCTTCCAAGAATAAAGTTGGAACGTGGCGGGCGAATTCGGAACTGATTGTTCCTGTTTTTCAATTGTTTCATAACCGAAAAAATTTGTGAATACGGCATGTATTCTACGTCAAAAATAAACAAGCAATTTCTGAAGGAGCTATCATCAAATAAGGATTTAGAAGCTGTTGTTAAATTCACATCGAGCTTTTCGGAGAGCTGCCTGTACATGGAGAAATTTTCTGTAAATACATAGGCTTTAAGAATGTTGTTTTGAGTGGTTTCTTTCTTCGTTCCCGCAAATTTATTTTTTGTTTTGCCCAGGGTAACCCCTAATTGCACTAACCGTTGCATAATCGGACTCGTATTGAAATGTTTCTTATAAAAAATAGTCATCGCACCGTAGAAACGATCGAAATAAGCTACATCTTTTTGGGTGCTTTCGCCCTTGTAATGCAGCACCTCTGTTTTTCCGAGGTAATGATTTTTATATCCGGCCTTTTCTATTTTATACGACAAATCTATATCTTCTCCGTACATAAAATAATCTTCATCAAAACCACCAACCTCATTATAAATTTTTCGTTTCAGAAACATAAAAGCCCCAACTAAAACTGTAACTTCTCCTTGTGCTTCGGGAGCAATATGATTAGCGTAATACTTTTTGTGGAAACCTAAGAGTTTGAGCAAAGACACCATTGGTGTTGGCAGATTTCTTTTACTTTCGGGAAGAAAATTACCGGTTCCATCAACAAGATATGCTCCCAGTGCGCCAATATTTTCTACCGATTCGGCATAATTTAAACATTTAATGAAAGTATCTTCGGAAACTGCAGTATCGGGATTGAGAATACATAGATATTCACCTGAAGCTTCTGCAACAGCCTGATTGTTCGCCTTACTGAAGCCTACGTTTTTTGCATTTTGTATTAGTTTGATATTTGGAAAACGTTCCGAAACCATTTTACAACTATCATCCTTAGAGGCATTATCTATCACGATGATTTCAGCGTCAATATTCTTTATGGCTCGCTGAGCGCTAAGAATACACTGCTCCAAAAAATACCGAACATTGTAATTGAGAATAATGATGGATAGCTTCAAAATGCTAGGAGCTTTTTAGTGAATTTTCAAATGGAATTCTATTTAAAATACTGCGCCCCAGTGTTACCTCATCGGCATATTCAAGTTCATCACCTACAGAGATCCCTCTCGCGATTGTAGTTGTGAGCACTTGATATTCTTCTATTTGCCTAAAAATATAAAAGTTTGTTGTATCGCCTTCCATGGTTGAACTCAAGGCGAATATCAATTCATCAATACTTCCCGATCTAACTTTTTCTATCAAACTAACAATATTCAATTCTCCCGGCCCAATCCCATCCATAGGTGAGATCTTTCCGCCGAGAACGTGATACCGTCCTCGAAACTGACTTGTGTTCTCTATTGCCATTACGTCCCTAATATCTTCAACAACGCATACAATTCTTTCATTTCGATTGGGATTAGCACATATTTCACATAGAGCGGTGTCACTAATATTATGACAACTATTACAAAAGTTAACCTCATCGCGCATTTGTTGTAAGCTTTGCGATAATTTATGAGTCTGATCCTGAGGTTGCTTCAATAAGTGTAACACCAAACGAAGCGCCGTACGTTTTCCGATTCCCGGAAGTTGCGACATTTCGTTTACAGCGTTCTCAAGTAGTTTAGAAGAAAAATCCATAGGGCAAATATTGAGGGCAATATAAAAAAAATGCTTCAGAAATACGTGAATTTCGGGAAGCTTATTCTAATGCGTTATTACTTCTATTTTTTGATAAGCTTCTTGGTAACTGTTCCCGCTTCCGAAGAAAGTCTGATAAAATATACGCCGCTAGGTAAAGAACTAATATCCAACTTATAATTATCTGTGATCGGTGCATTCGCGGTATAAACCATTATTTTTCCGGTAAGATCGAAAATTCTAATATCGGTCTCAAAGGATTCTGAAAGAGAGATCGTAATCTGCGAATCTGCCGGATTGGGAAACAGCAAAACATTCGATTGATTAAACCTTTCACTGATCCCTAATACATCTTCCACCAATGGAGAAGCGAACAATCCTCGTCCATAGGTTGCCGCATACAACATATTCGTTGTATTGTTGATATCAAGTTCATTGATAATAACGTTCGGTAAATTATTTGAATAAGGCTGCCAATCGGTAAAAGAATTATCAATATAATATATTCCATAATTCATACCCAAGTACAAGCCATCTTGTCCGTTCTTATCCCAAACCAAGGCCAAAGAGCTAAAATTCGGAAGATTCTTTTTGTAAGTTTCCCAGCTCTGCCCTCCGTCGTTCGAAACAAAAACTTTATTAAAACTGGTAGTAGCGACAGCAATCTTGTTTGGGTTGGTAGGGTGAATAGCAATTGAATTTACCATCCCCGTTGGCGTGGTTACTTGCACCCAATCTGTGGCGCCACCATCTTCAGTTCTATACATCTGAATCCCTCTGGAGGCATACATGATTTGATGGTTGGAAGGAGCAATTTTAAGATTTGTGAGATTACTCCCAAAGTTCTGAGAAATAGGTGTCCAACTTACTCCTTTATTAACTGATTTATACACACCATCATAGCCCACATATATTGTATTAGGATCTTCGGGGTCTTGTTCGAAGGGACTTACCCATTCGCCAAAACCCGGCCCAGGGTTATTCAGCCCAATGAGTGAATTCGCGCCATTATCGGTTCTGTACATGGCTCCAAATTGTATCATTCCATACATTATATCTGCGTTGTCCTTATCGACGAACCCTTCCATTCCATCGGCTCCGATCCAATCTTTCCAACCATTAGCCTCGGTGTAAAAGGATGTCCCATTATCTTGTGAACCGCCAGTAATAGTTACATCTTCGGTTTGAGAAACCCCGATTTTGTAAAATTGTCGAATCCCAAGACCTGTTGATAGATCTGTATAATAAGTTGCTGAAATATCTGAGGTGTTTACCGCCTTGAAAATCCCTCCATCTGTACCAACATAAAGTGTAGTTCCATCAAAGACCATAATATCCACATCGGCATGACAATAACCAATATCGGCCCCAGCTGCTGCATTTGGAATCCAATCTGATGTGCAACTAAAAGAAGCCCCACTATCTGTAGAACGCCATGTAAGTACTCCGGCGATATGAACTTCAGTTGCATCATTCGGATTTACCGCGATATCCATATCTCTGGGAGCCTGCCCCGAATTGTCATTACCACTAGTGCTATAGCCGAAGTAATTATTGGTGCCATGTGGCAATTGATTAAAAGAATCACCTGCGTCTATAGAGGAATAAAAAGCTCCAAAGATTCCAGAATCCGCTTCTACCACATAAACTCTATCGGGATCGGCAGCTGAAACTCCAATCATTTTCGGTCCGTTTGTAAATCCATTAATTGTTGAAAACGTCTCGCCACCATCAACCGACTTATAAAAACCACTTCCTGATGCATAAACAATCATTGGATCGGCCGGATTAAATTCTACATCGTAGCCATTGTTATCTGAAATAGTCTGTTGCCAGGTAGCACCTGCATCAACCGATCTTTTAATCCCACCATTTTGCATCGTAATGAACATCATATTGGAATTGGTGGGATGCAGGAGAATTTTATTTACAAGCGAATTCCCGGCATCACTCAAAAAGTTCCACGTGGCACCTGCATCTTCCGATTTGAAAATTAAACCATCGCTAGATCCAAAGAAATAAATATCCGAATTTGAGGGGTCAATCGTCACTGAATATACAGACAAATTCGTAAAATTATCGTGTAACGGAATCCAGGTTGCACCGGCATCTTCGGTTTTCCATACACCACCTGTATTAGCACCAACTATAATATGATTACTATCCAAGGGATCAATAGCAATACTTGTTACCCGACCAACTCCCGGGTTCCAACTAGTAGTTGCGTTCCAATTCATCGGCCCCAACTCCTGCCAGTTATCGTTTAATGGAAGTCTGTTGTGAGAAGTTTGATTTAAGTAAGCTTCATAACGCTGAAGTTCCGTAAGATTTTCCAGAACTGATGGCAGAAAGCCATTTTCATTCATTAATCGTTTAGCATTGTACTCCCAACGTTTAAACTGCTTGTATCCCGATCCGCGGCCTTTATCTCGATTCTCAAAATAGTTTTCGGCATTTAAGACAATTTCCTCTACCGAGTAGGTACCGGAATCGATCATTTCAAGATATTCCTGAGATTGTAGACTTAACGCACTAAATAATAATAGAACTAATAAAAGTAGCTTAAACTTCATAACAAAAATCTTAAAGGTATGTCACTGAGTGTCAAAAGAATTCAAAAGTATTAAAAAATTGAGCGCTTCGGGTAAACAATCTTTGTATTTTTACGAAGTTCAAAAGAAAGTCGAAATTTTATGCAGCCTTATCAAATAATCCTATTAATCGCCGGATATTTCGGTGTTTTACTATTGGTTTCACATTTCACAAACAAAGGAGGTAGCAATTCCGATTTCTTTAAAGCAGGAAAACAATCGCCTTGGTATTTGGTTGCCTTCGGAATGATTGGTGCTTCCTTAAGTGGGGTTACCTTTATTTCCGTTCCCGGTTGGGTAGAAGCTTCAAAATTTAGCTACTTTCAAGTGGTTCTGGGTTATACGGTGGGGTATGCAGTCATCGGATTGGTTTTATTACCTTTATATTACCGCCTCAATCTTACCTCCATCTACTCATATTTGGAAGGTCGATTCGGCAGGTATTCTTACAAAACAGGAGCCTCATTCTTTCTTTTATCCCGTATTGTTGGGGCAAGTTTCAGACTTTACTTAGTTGCTATCGTATTACAGGATTTAGTATTTGATGCCATGGGTGTTCCTTTTTGGGTTACGGTAACCATCACAATATTACTAATTTGGTTATATACTTTTAAAAGCGGAATTAAAACAATTGTTTGGACAGACACGCTTCAAACCCTATTTATGCTTATTGCCGTTGGTGTCGCTGTTTATTTTGTAGCCACAGATCTGGGGCTTTCCGCCGGAAATTTATTTGGGTTTATCGCAGATAGCGATCTTTCTCAAATGTTCTTTTTCGACGATTGGAAATCGGCTGATCATTTTGTGAAGCAATTTATTAGTGGTGCATTTATCGCTATAGTAATGACAGGCTTAGACCAGGATATGATGCAGAAGAATCTCACTTGTCGCAATTTAAAGGACGCGCAAAAAAACATGTTTTGGTTTACCATAGTACTTACTATAGTGAATTTTGTTTTTCTGGCATTGGGATTATTATTGACGGTTTACGCCGAACAAAATGGTATAGATGCTCAACGAGATAAGTTATTCCCAACTATTGCCACTCAGTCCGGTCTTGGGATCTCTGTTGGAATTTTCTTTCTTCTTGGTTTGATCGCTGCGGCTTACTCAAGCGCAGATAGTGCTCTTACTTCGCTTACCACTTCCTTCAGTATTGATATTATGGATATTGAAAAGAAATACGATGAAAAGAAACAGGTAAGAGTTCGGAAAAGAATTCATATCTACATGTCGGTTGTGCTAATTCTAGTGATAATAATCTTTAAATATATTATCGCTGATGCCTCCGTAATCGCAAAACTTTTCACTTTCGCAGGTTATACTTACGGCCCGCTGTTAGGGCTATATGCCTATGGGCTTTTCACTAAATGGAATGTTAAGGATAATTTTGTTCCGGCCGTGGCTATTGCTACACCCATCTTGGGATATGCCGTTAGTTATGCCTGTCTGGAATGGTTTGGCTTTGATTTCGGATTTTTTATACTAATCCTTAATGGTGCCTTGACATTCTTTGGTTTAGTACTGATTCGTTCCCAAAAGAACTAGCGTACACGCAACCTCAACTTCTATACTGTTTTCTCTAAGAATTTTGAAAAATTCGGGGTTCTCGGTACCGGGATTGAAAATAACTCTCTTGGGTTTCAGAGAAATGATATAATCATAATAAGATTTTTGACGTTGCGGATTTAAATATAACGTAACTGTATCGATATCCTTAAAATCTTTTTTTTCAGTAGAAATTTGCACGCCCGCAACTTCACCTTCTTTAAGGCCAATGGCAACTACTGGATGCTTGTAAGTAACCAATCTATTAATTGCGAGGTTCGAATATCGGGCCGGATTAAGGCTTGCGCCAATGACTAATGTTTTTTTCAATGGATTATTTTTTCTGAAAAATACAACCCCTCTTTTATACAATTCATAAAACTTCGTTAAAATAATACTTTGGTGTAACAATACATATATTCATACGTCTATTGTATAGAAACGTTTCATCTTCACTGTGAAAATTTTTACGTTGATGGTTAGTGTTAATAATAGCAGTGAAGTTACAAGCCCGAAGTTTAGACTTTGGGCTTGTTTTTTTGTTAAAATTAATTTCTTCTGTAACGATTTTTTCACTTTTTAGTCTTATTTCTATATGTCTTGCATATATCACCCTAATCAAGTGGTTTTTACCTCTAGGTAAACAAGGCGATAGTATTCATCAAAAACAACCATAAAATCAATCAAAAAAATGAAACAGCTAATTATCCTGTTTGCCATGTTGGCAAGCCTTTCAACCTATGCCCTACATGAACCCAGCACAGATAAACCCGGTAAAATATCGGGTACTGTGATCGATAAAAATTTACAACAGCCTATCCCATATGTCACGATAGTGATAAAAACCATAAATGGTGAAATTATCACCGGTGGCGTTACCGATGATGATGGAAAATTTATCATTGAAGAAATTCCCGAAGGAAAAAGTAAAGTATCTATTCAATATATAGGTTACAAAACCTACAATTCTGAAATAGAGATAACCCGAGGGAATAGAAATATAGATCTAGGAAATATCTACTTAGAAGAAGAAGCGGCGGGACTGGATGAAGTTACAGTAATCGCTGAGCGTTCAACAATTCAGCAAAAACTAGACAGAAAGGTTATCAATGTGGGTAAGGATCTCACTACAGCGGGTCCAACAGCCTCAGATATTATGAATAATCTGCCCTCAGTAAGTATTGATCAACAAACAGGCGCCATTGCCATGCGTGGAAATCAGAATGTGCGCGTAATGGTAGATGGAAAACTATCTAATGTTCCTGTGGCTCAACTCCTAAAACAAATCCCATCTACTTCCATCAAACAGATCGAACTTATTACCAATCCCTCTGCCAAATACAATCCCGAGGGTATGAGCGGTATCATTAATATCATCCTTCATAAAAACGTGACCATCGGTTTCAATGGAAATGCAAGTGTTGGATTAACCTACGAAGAGCAGGCGAAATTCAACGGTTCACTCGATATGAATTATCGCAATGGGAAGTTTAACTTCTACGGAAACTACGGTAATAACGTTTCAAAAAACGAAAATTTTGGACACATATTTCGGTCTGATGACAATTCGGAACAATTATTTGAATTTTTAGAAAGCAGAAAATCAAACCTGTTTAAAGTTGGGGTGGATTTTTATTTGAATGACAAAAACACGCTCTCTATCTTTACAAATCAAAATATTTTTGATGGCAGCACTCAAGGGGACACCAACATATTTTATTACGATGATCCGTCGCGAAATCAAGTACAACGTTTCAATGCCGAAAATGAAAATATGTCTGCTCAATACAATTTTAATTACAAACTAGATTTTGAGAAAGATGGCCATAATGTAGAATTGGAAGCAGACTACAATACTTTCAATTCAGATGAAATTGCAGATTTTCGTTTTTCTGGAGCTTCCGCCTTTCCAAACTATATTGATTTTGTGGATACCGAGAGAGATCGACTTACCGTAAATTTAGATTATGTGAATCCTCTTTCAGAATCAACAAAACTGGAACTTGGATTGGAAGCGAGATTATTCGACACAAATTTACAGTATGCGTCTACCGGACAAAGTTTCAACTCAAATGGAGATTTAATTTCCACACCCGATACCGATTTCGATTACCAAAGGGATATCTATTCGGCCTATGCCACCTTCGGAAAAAATTACGAAAAATGGTCCTATCAAGTTGGAGTTCGGGCAGAAACGGTTGATGTAAAAGCTGATACTAATACGGTTCGCTCATTTACTAACGATTATATTCAGGTTTATCCTTCGGCATTTGTAACCTATACTCCTACCGAAGCAAA
This sequence comes from uncultured Ulvibacter sp., assembly GCA_965367015.1. Taxonomy (GTDB): domain Bacteria; phylum Bacteroidota; class Bacteroidia; order Flavobacteriales; family Flavobacteriaceae; genus CAXBES01. The sequence continues at coordinate 2,724 of CBDUGY010000003.1, read as the reverse complement.
TCAGTTTCAGGTGAGTTATAGCCGTCGTGTTGACAGACCCGGCTTAGATCAAGTCAACCCAATTAGAGAATGGAGTACACCGCTCATTTCTTCTTTCGGAAACACCCAACTTCAGCCGCAATTTACAAATTCTGTGGAGGCTAACTATACAAGAAATCTTGAAAAAGGAAGTATCACGGGGGGTATATTCTTTAGAGCTATTGAAGATGAAATTAATCGGGCGGTCTTCGTCGATAGAACCGACCTGAATAAAGTTATTCTTACTTTCGATAACTACGATAATACTAACGCCTACGGAATAGAAATATCGAGTAACTACAAACCTTTGAAATGGTGGAATTTCAACATGAGTTTCGATCTCTATCAACAAACACAGAAAGGAATAACTGAAAGTTTAAACAACCCAGGTAATAACCCTACTGTATCCGACATTATAACAGAAACTGTGGAAGTTGATAATACGGCATGGAATTTTAGAATGTTCAATAATTTTAAAGTCACGGAGGATCTTACATTATCTGCCTTCGGAATGTATCGTGGTAAGAATAAGGGTATACAATTTGAAGTGGACCCGATGTATTTTGTGAATCTGGGAGCGCGATATTCTCTCTGGGAAGGACGCGGCACGTTTAGCATTAACTACAACGATATTTTCGATACCATGCAATTCGCATTTAACGGTTCCAGACCATATTCGCAAGTTGGAGCTTTCAATTGGGAAAGTAACACAGTTTATGTTGGGCTATCCTACCGGTTCGGAGGAGGTAAATACAGAGCTAAGTCTAGAAAGAGAAGAGACGACAGAGAAAAAGATGGCGGCGGTGGTATTTTCTAAGTGTTATTTTAATGTTAAATAGCACTAACGAATGAAACAAAACTGAATTTGGTGAGTCTATTAAGATATACCTAAACAACTATTTTTAATTTATTTGAATTAGCCTTTAAAAAATTTTGAATCTATTAGGTAACCTAAAAGCCTTCCGTTTGCTACTTCGGAAGGCTTTTGTATTTTATTATCTACCATCGAATAATCACACTTCCCCAGGTAAATCCACTACCAAATGCCGCTAAAACCACAAGGTCGCCTTCTTTTATCTTCCCCGCCTCCCAGGCTTCGGTTAAAGCGATAGGAATTGATGCGGCCGTAGTATTTCCATATTTCTGAATATTATTGAATACCTTTTCATCCGGCAGTCTCATTTTCTTCTGAATGAATTGAGAGATCCTCAAATTTGCCTGATGTGGAATCAACATATCGATATCACTTACTTCTAAGTTATTTGCCTGTAAACCTTCCCGAATCACTTCAGAAAAACGAACGATGGCATGCTTAAATACAAACTGACCATTCATTACAGGGTAGTAAGGAATATCTTCTTGCGGATTGTCCTTTATGATTTCGGGCACCCAATAACCTGTACTCGGACCCCTTAGTGCTAATTCATCCTTATGTTTTCCTTCACTGTGAAGATGTGTAGACAAAATTCCACCCTTTCCGGTATCATTTCGGGAAACAACAGCGGCACCCGCACCATCACCAAAAATAACCGAAACACCTCTTCCTCTGGACGTAAAATCTAAACCTCCACTATGATTTTCGGCACCAATTACAAGCACATTTTTATACATACCGGTCTTTACAAATTGGTCGGCCACCGAAATAGAATAAACAAAACCACTACACTGATTACGCACATCTAAAGCAGGTATGGTACGCATTCCCATCATTTCCTGTACCTCTACTCCTCCACCGGGAAAATACATATCCGGACTAAGAGTTGCGAACACGATCATATCGATATCTTCAGGTGTTAAATTTGCCCTTTCTAAAGCAATTTTTGACGCCTTGACCGCCATTACGGAAGTAGAATTTCCATCGCCCTTCTTTATATGTCGTCTTTCCATAATACCCGTACGCTCCTGAATCCATTCGTCATTCGTATCCATTACTTTTGAAAGATCGTCGTTGGTAACAACATTTTCGGGCACGTAATATCCCAAACCGGTAATTTTTGATGTATACATTCAGCTTATTTTTGAAACAGTACAGCAAGATAGTTATTCGGGCGAATTGCGAGAAATAAATAAGAAATATCTATTATGCATGCATAGTTAATACATTGTGAGATGCTCTAAATTTTCATATCTTTTTGAAAAATTTTATCACCATGAAAAACCTCTCACTTCTCATCTTATTTGTATTTGTCTCCGCTTTCCTTTCGGCACAAGAAAAACTCACTTATCAAGAACCTCCTAAAGAAATACTTGAACTCGTTAATGCTCCTTTAGCACCTACCGTGGTGATAGACAGTAAAGGCGAAAATGTTGTTTTACTCTACCGGGACGCCTATAAAACTATTGACGAGCTTTCAGAAACTGAAATGCGTTTAGCAGGTTTAAGGATTAATCCTAAAACGAATATTGGTAGTAGAACAAACTATTACAATAATATAAAAGTAAAGAAAGCTTCAGATAAAGATGCTTCGCAGGTAAAAGGCTTACCGAAAAAGGCCCGTCTCTCTGGTTTTATCTGGTCTCCCAACGAGAAAATGATCGCTTGTTTAAATACTACTGCCAACGGGGTTGAGGTTTGGCTCCTGGATGTTGAAAAAGCAGTAGTTAAAAAAGTCACCGAAGCTGTAGTGAATGCAAATATGAGGAATGCGGTAAATTGGTTTAAGGACAACAATGCGATATTGGTGAAAATGCTTCCAAAAAACAGAA
>CBDUGY010000002.1:0-94712 GCA_965367015.1 uncultured Ulvibacter sp. | reverse complement strand
TAGATTCTTTAATCCGACTTAGTGTTGGAATCGAAGACATCGACGACCTTATTGCAGATTTAAAGCAAGCGATTGGATAAAACAGTATTATCTGAGCATAAAAAAAGCCTCCAATTAGGAGGCTTTTTTTATGTTATATTTTTGTTTAATCTAAATAGTAAACATAGCCGATATTCAACCAGTATATCCAGTCATTGGCTTTATTTTCGGGGACGGCAACTCCGTTGCCTACTCCCAGAACCTGTTCATTATTTTGGATTGTAGGATTTAAACCATCTACCCAGTCAGAGAAATAGTATTGCCATCTGCTGTCGAGCATAAGGTCGCTTAAAGGAGTTAGCTTGTATCGGATTCCCACACTCGCTACTACACCCCAGGTAGAATCAGGTTCTTGCTGAAAACCATTAAAGTACTTGTCGGGGGTTGTAATACTGGTGTTTACAGTTCCAAGATCGGAGGTAACTTCAGGGTCAAAATTCACCCAATGTATCCCTAAACTTAAAAATGGGGCGATTTTAAAGGCTCCTGCCGAAAAATCTCTAATACTTAAAGGGAAAAATTCTAGTTGTGATCCAATATCGAAGACCGTAGAAGAGCCTACCATGGCTCTAAGTTGATCTGCAGTGGGAGAAGTTCTATCCGGATCTACCCACTTTCCGAAGTGTTCTAACCTCGTTTTGTGGAAATCAATTTCGTTTCTGATCTTAAAATGATCATTAAAATAGGTATCTCTAGTATAGCAATTACAGTCAGATCGATATGAAAAGTTGATATAGTGGATAATTCCTACTCCAAACCCTACATTTCCTGAGTTTGTTTCAAAATCATTTCGTACACCAAAATCTGAATAAAAAGCCACCGGACCAGTAATAAATCCGACTTCATGGGAGAAGCCCAATTGGCTGTATACATCCTGTTTTATGAAAACAAGAAGTACAAATACCAATAGCATGTTTCTGGTATTCATTGTAAATTAGGTTTAGATTGAGACGCAACAAATATATAAAAACATATGAAACAGCGAAATTTATTGTCCATATTTAGCTTATTTGTAAAAATTTAGCATGCTATTTTTTACATAAAACTTATATTTGCTGCTTAATTAACGTAAACGTTTTCAATAAATTATTTATAGATGAAACAAAGCATAAAAGAATTCATTTCGAGCGTTGAGAAAAGTAATCCCAATGAGCCCGAATTCATGCAGGCTGTTACTGAAGTTGCAGAGACTGTAATTCCTTTCATAGAGCAGAATGAAAAATATCAGAACAAGAAATTGTTAGAACGCATGGTGGAACCAGAGCGTACCATTCTGTTTCGTGTGAACTGGACAGATGATTCTGGTGAAATTCACGTGAATAGAGGCTATAGAATCGAATTTAACTCGGCCATCGGCCCTTATAAAGGTGGATTACGCTTTCATCCTAGTGTAAACTTGAGCATCTTAAAATTCTTAGGTTTCGAACAAACCTTTAAAAATAGCCTTACAACCCTACCTATGGGGGGTGGGAAAGGAGGATCAGACTTTAATCCTAAAGGAAAAAGCGATGCTGAAGTAATGCGTTTTTGCCAGAGTTTTATGACCGAACTCGCGAGACATATTGGTCCTAATACCGATGTTCCGGCTGGAGATATCGGAGTTGGTAGTCGCGAAATTGGTTATATGTTCGGCCAATACAAGCGTCTTAGAAATGAATTTACAGGAGTTTTAACGGGTAAAGGACGCTCTTATGGAGGTTCTCTTATACGTCCTGAAGCTACAGGCTATGGAAACGTTTATTTCGCTAAAAACATGTTAGCAACAAAAGGAGAATCCTTTAAAGGAAAGACTGTTGTTATCTCCGGTTCCGGAAACGTTGCCCAGTATGCTGCCGAAAAGGCGATAGAATTTGGAGGAAAAGTAGTTTCTTTTTCAGATTCTTCCGGATATATTTACGATGAAGAGGGAATTAACAAAGAAAAATTAGCCTTCGTAATGGAAATTAAGAACGAAAGACGTGGACGTATTAAAGAATATGTAGATAAATACAAGTCGGCTAGTTATGTGGAAGGAGATCGTCCTTGGGGTATAAAGTGTGATATAGCGTTACCTTGTGCAACTCAGAATGAATTAAATGAAGAAGAGGCAAAGACGTTAGTTAAAAACGGATGTTTTTGTGTGGGAGAAGGCGCAAATATGCCTTGTACTCCGGAAGCAATAGCAGTATTTCAAGATGCTAAGATTTTATTCTCTCCGGGGAAAGCATCTAATGCCGGTGGTGTTGCTACCTCAGGACTGGAAATGTCACAAAATTCATTGCGTCTAAGTTGGACCGCTAAAGAGGTGGATGAAAAGTTACACAATATCATGAATGATATACATGCAGCATGTGTTACCTACGGAAAAGAAGGTGATGGATATGTAGATTACGTAAAAGGCGCCAATATAGCCGGTTTCGTAAAAGTTGCAGATGCTATGCTAGCGCAAGGAGTAGTTTAACAATTCAATTATGTAAAGTAATGAAAGGTTGCCTTACAAAGGGCAACCTTTTCGCTTTTATACAGCAATAAATAGTATTTTAGCCTGTTATATTCTTTGAAAAGAAACCCAATTTTATGAAGTACTTGCTAACACTTTTACTATTCTCTGTAATAGCCTTTGTAAATGCTCAAAATTTTGAAGATAGTTGGGAAGGTCATTTTTCTTATAGCTCAATTCGAGATATTTCCCAAGGAAATGATAGGGTTTATGCCGCTTCTGAAAACGCCATTTTTACTTACGATCTTTCAACTTTAGAAATTAATACAATTTCTTCCATAAATGGACTAGCAGGAGAAACAATTACAACCATTTATTACAGTGAAAATTTTGACTTACTTGTGATAGGTTATAATAACGGACTTATAGAAGTAGTAAGTGACGGCGAAGAAAATGTTTTAAGTGTAGTTGATATTTTAGATAAACCCACTATTCCTCCAGATCGAAAAGCAATCAACCACTTCAATGAATACGATGGCAAACTTTATATTGCCACCCAATTTGGAATTTCAGTCTATGACCTTGAAGCCTTAGAATTTGGAGACACTTATTTTATTGGAGATTTAGGGACTCAAATCAACGTACTACAAACTACTGTAAGACCGCCACACATTTTTGCAGTTTCACCAGATGACGGAGTTTATAGAGCCATGGTAGACGACGATAACTTAATAGACTATCAAAATTGGACAAGAATTATAAACGTTGGATATAAAGGCATTCAAACCCTCCAAAATGAAGTATACGCTCTAAATAACGCGAATGTTGTTTTTGAAGTCCCGGTTTCTGGTAGTTTTATTCAAAAAGGAGCTTTTGGAACGAATGTCATCGATTTTCAAGTGGCAAACAATCTTTTAACTATTACTACCACCAATAGTATTCAAGCGTACTCCACAGGTTTCATTCTGGAAGCAAATACCACAAATAACGCCATTCCCGAATATGATTTTCAATTACAAGCCGGCTATACCTTCGGGGAAGTTCTTTATCTCGGAACCGATAGTTTCGGAATGCTCGCCGTACCTTTTGCGACGAATCAAGCCGTACAAATCTTACCCGACGGCCCAATTTTAAATCAAAGTTTTGCTATCGATGCTTCTCCCGGACAGTTATGGACGGTGTTTGGAGATTTTTCGGTGACCTTTAATCCCTTTCCATTAAGTTATAGAGGAATTAGTAATTATCGAGAAGGAGCTTGGACTAATTTATCCTATGATGATCTGGAAGACCTTGTCGGAAAACCGATTAATGATCTGGTCAATGTTACTATCAATCCTGACAATGCCAGCGAAACCTATATTTCATCGTATCAAAAGGGATTACTGAAAATTAATGATCAGAGCCCCGAAATACTCTATGACGAGACAAATTCAGTATTGGATATTCCTCCAGTGGGAAACCCGCAATCTGTTGGAATACGTTTATATGGTTCTGCCTTCGATAGAGAGGGAAATTTATGGATTGTTCAATCCCGTTCAAATGAAGGGTTAATTAAACTATCTCCATCCGGTCAGTTTACGAAAATCGATGTTTCTAATACCATCAATGGTGAACAGGAACAGGCGTTCACGAAGGTTGCGATTAGTAGAGAGGGTTATGTTTTCTTTGGAACTTCCGAAGGAGGTTTAATAGGTTACAATCCTAATAACGGCGCCTTCAACAGAATTCAAGAAGGAGAGGGAAATGGTAATATTCCAAGGAATAGCGTTCGCTCTTTGGCATTCGACAATCAAAACAGACTTTGGATTGGAACGCCGAGGGGTCTAAGGGTTTTATTTAATGTGGGGGGATTTTTTGAAGAAAATGCAAATATTGATGCACAACCTATTATAATTCTTGAGGATGGGGTACCTCAGGAATTGCTCTTCGAACTTTTTATAACCGATATTGAAGTAGATGGCTCCAACAACAAATGGATATCTACAGCTACCTCGGGAGTATTTTATCTTTCCTCTAACGGACAGGAAACACTGCTTAGATTTACAAAAACTAATTCTCCTTTACCGTCGAATAACGTGCAAGATATTGCGATAGATTCTTTTACAGGAACAGTTTACTTTGCCACGGTTAATGGTTTGGTGGCATATAATGGAACTGCTACTGCGCCGAGGGATAATTTAGATAATGTATATGCATATCCAAATCCGGTACGCCCTGGATTTACAGGTAATGTAACAATAGACGGGCTTACTGCTGATGCAAATGTAAAGATTACTGATATTGAAGGAAATTTGGTGTATGAACAAACTTCGGAAGGAGGAAGTGTATTATGGGATACAACTGCTTTCGGCAAGTATAGCGTGGCCTCCGGGGTTTACTTGGTATTAATTACCACGGAAGACAATTTAGAAACGAAGGTTTCAAAAATAATGATCGTGCGCTAATGATTATAACAACAAGAGCCATCGTGATTTCTGCCTTAAAATATTCGGAAGCAGACCTGATAGCTACTTGTTATACTGAAAGTTCTGGTGTAAAAACATATTTGCTCCGAGGAATTCTGAAATCCAAAAAGGGCAAGTTACGTGCCTCACTTTTTCAACCCCTTACGCAATTAGAGATTGTTGCAAAACATAAGGATAAAGGTACTCTCGAAAGCATACGAGAGGCTAAAATATTTAAACCTTACCAAAGTCTTCATACCGATGTAGTAAAATCATCGATGGTAATGTTTCTTTATGAAATGCTTAAGAATGCCATTAAGGAAGAGGAATCAAATGATCGTTTATTTCAATATTTGACCCAATCTCTCGATTGGTTAGATGATCATAATGACATTGCTAATTTTCATATTTTGTTTTTACTGGAACTTACCACTTACCTCGGATTTTATCCGGATACTTCAGATGTTGATTTTCAGTATTTTAATTTAGCGGAAGGGTATTTTGAAACGAGTCCTTCCGGAATGTATTCAGAAAAAGGAGATGTAGTTGAAAATTTTAAAGGGTTCTTCGGCATAAATTTTGATGCGATTAGCGACATAAAACTAACCAAATCGGCACGTTTGGCGCTTCTTAATTTGTTATTGGTTTATTATCAATTACATTTGCAGGATTACAAAAAACCCAAGTCCCTTTTGGTGCTCAACCAACTATTTAACTAAACTATGCGTATATTTTTATTGATCGCAGTACTTTTCGTTTCAAGCACAGGAATTGCTCAGAAAATTCAAATTTTAGAAGAAGATAATAATATACCTGTTTCTGGCGCAGCGATATTTAACAAAGACAAAAGTAAGGGGAATATTAGCGATTTTGATGGCTTCGTGGATATCACAGATTTTTCTGAGAATGAGATCATTGTTATTCAGCATATTGCTCATACTCTAAAAAGCGTACTTAAAAAAGACATTATAGCTAATGGAAATATCGTTTATCTAGCAACCGATGCGAGCACTTTGGATGAAGTAGTACTTTCAGTAGCTAAATTTGGTCAGAGTAAACGAGATATACCTCAGCAAATTGCCAGTGTATCGAAGGAAGATATACTTTTTGCAAATCCGCAAACTTCAGCAGACTTGCTTGAAAGCACGGGACAAGTTTATATTCAAAAAAGTCAATTAGGGGGAGGAAGCCCTTTAATACGAGGTTTTTCAACGAATAGATTACTAATTACGGTTGATGGGGTACGTTTTAACACAGCGATTTTTCGTGGCGGAAATGTTCAGAATATTATTTCAATCGATCCATTTGCTGTTGAAAACACTGAGGTGGTTCTAGGACCAGGTTCGGTAATCTACGGAAGTGATGCCGTTGGGGGTGTCATGAATTTCTATACGAAAAGACCAAAATTCTCCTTCGTTGAAGGAACTAGTTTTTCTGGTAATGCCACGGCCCGATATGCTACAGCAAACAATGAGAAAACCGGACATTTCGATTTTAATATAGGGTCTAAAGAATGGGCATTCTTAACGAGTGTTACATATAGTGACTTTGGAGATCTAAAGATGGGATCTCATGGTCCGGATGATTACTTACGTAATGAATATGTAGAGACTATAAACGGGGTAGATGTGACAGTCCCAAACGATGACCCTGAAGTTCAGAATCCAACAGGTTATAATCAAGTTAATACCATGCAGAAGATAAGGTTTATGCCTTCTGAAAAATGGGATTTTAATATGGGGCTCTTTTATACTACTACCAGCGACTATCCGCGCTACGATCGATTAATTAGAAAGAGTGATGGTCAACTGCGCTCTGCCGAATGGTACTATGGGCCTCAAGAATGGATTTCAGGAAATCTACAGGCACGAAATAACGCATATAATGAAGGAGTTTATGACGAAAGTATTATGACTGTTTCTTACCAGCGTTTTAAAGAGAGTCGACACGATAGGGATTTTGGTAAAACGACATTATTTGAAACAGAAGAAAAGTTATCTGCTTATAGCGCAGCTTGGGATTTTGAGAAGGATTTTAAGAAGGCAAAGCTACATTACGGAATTGAATATGTCTACAATAAAGTGAATTCGGAAGGAAGTAATACCGATATCACAACAGGTATCTCGCAACAGGATGCATCAAGGTATCCTGATGGCGCCACTTGGCAATCGGCCGCTGCCTATACAAGTCTTGAATGGAAACTGAATCCTACCCTGGCATTTCAAGGTGGTTTGCGATACAATCATATCTTACTTGACGCCACCTTCGATCCAAATATTTATGATTTTCCTTTCGAAGACGCAGATATAAATACCGGGGCCTTAACCGGAAGCGCCGGTTTGGCGTGGAATCCAAATAAGGTCTTAGGCTGGAGATTTAATTTTGGAACCGCCTTTAGAGCGCCTAATATAGACGATGTAGGGAAAATTTTCGATAGTGAACCGGGAAGTGTAGTCGTGCCTAATGCCGATCTAAAACCCGAGTACGCGCGAACGGGAGAAGTGGGAGCTACCCTTAATTTTGAAAATGTTGTAAAACTGGATGTAGCCGGCTATGCAACATATTTGAGGGATGCTTTGGTACGAAGAGATTTTGATCTGGACGGCCAAACAGTAATCGACTATCAAGGCGAACCGAGTAATGTACAGGCGATACAGAATGCCGCGAAGGCTGAAGTATACGGATTTGAAGCGGGTATTGAGATCAATTTCTGTAAACAGCTTCAATTAACGTCTCAATATAATATTACGGATGGTTTCGAAGAAGACGACAATGGAGATAGAAACCCAATTCGTCATGCCGCCCCTCAATTTGGGAATAGTCATATAATTTTCAAATCTGATAAACTAAAATTAGACGGTTTTGTGGAATATAATGGTCAGTTCGATTTTGAAGATTTAGCACCGAGTCAGGCAAGTAATGACTTTTTATATGCCAAAGATGCCGACGGAAACCCCTATTCTCCCAATTGGTATACCCTCAATTTTAGAGCGCAATATCAACTTACCGAGGCGTTATTGCTAAATGCTACTTTAGAGAATATTAGTGACCAAAGGTACCGTACGTATAGCTCTGGAATCGCTTCTCCGGGAAGAAATTTTATTGTTGCGGCTAGTTACGCGTTTTAAGGAAAACCTACTTCATACTCTTCAACTGCCTTTAAACAGGGCGTTTATGTATTTTTATAATTATGTTCAATTAATTACAAACGTTTGTAAACAACTATAAACGAAAGTAAATAATTATCAACCGACTCTTTTTTGCAAGCTGTCTCATATTTGCAGTGTTGAATTGTTGGAGTGAATTATTGTGTACAGATAATCTGCTGGTTTCAATTCAGGACGATAGGTTCTCGGGACGAACTCGGGAATATTTCTTAACTGTTTAATTATTAAAAATTAGAAATTATGAGTACACTTAGAAACAAAGTACAGTTGATTGGAAACTTAGGAAACGACCCTGAAATCATTAATTTAGATTCAGGAAAGAAAATTGCGAAGTTTAGCATCGCAACAAATGAAACTTATAAAAACAAAGAAGGAGAACGTGTTACCGATACGCAATGGCACAATGTAGTTTGCTTCGGAAAGACGGCTGAAATCATTGAGACATATGTTACCAAAGGCAAGGAAGTTGCCATTGAGGGAAAGCTTTCGCATCGCTCTTACGACGATAAAGAAGGTAACAAGCGTTACACTACAGAAGTAGTTTGTAATGAACTGCTGATGCTTGGGAGCAAATAGGCCCTATAAATCTTAAATTAAAAAGCCCACTAAATTATCAGTGGGCTTTTTCAATTGTGGTTTAAAAGAGTTAAGTATATTTATGATATATAACAGCAAGATTTCTGTCGAGAAATGACTAACTATTCCGGCGTACGATTTAATTTATAGTCGCACCATTATCAACCCCATCCATATCGGGATTCACAAAAATTAATTTTCCCTCTCGATCTTCGGTCATTAAGATCATCCCTTCACTATCCACACCACGTAAGGCACGAGGTGCAAGATTTACCAGCACTGTCACTTTTTTACCAATAATTTCTTCGGCAGAAAAACTTTCGGCGATTCCGGATACGATTGTGCGAACATCAATCCCTGTATCTACTTTTAATACCAATAACTTTTTTGCTTTTGGCATTTTTTCGGCCTCAATAATAGTCCCAACCCGCATATCAAGCTTTGAGAAATCGTCGAACTGAATGGTTTCTTTCTGTGGAGTAATCAATTTATTGGCAGCTTCATTCATCTTTTTACTGGCTTGAAGTTTATCTAATTGTTGTTGTATCTGCTCATCTTCTATTTTACTGAAAAGCAATTCGCCGGCACCGATGGTGTGCCCAGTAGGAATAAGTACCCTTTTCTCTCCTTGTGGGCTATCCCCTAAAATGGGAGAAGAAGTAATTATTTCAGTTATATCATTCCAGGTTTTTTCAATCTCAGAATGACCTAGAATGGATTTCAATTTATTAGAAGTAAAAGGTAAAAAAGGTTCACATAAAATTGCTAAAGCCGAAGCAATCTGCAACGCAACATACATTACTGTTTTTGTACGATCCTCATCAGTTTTGATAGTCTTCCAGGGCTCTTCATCTGCCAGATATTTATTTCCGAGTCGGGCTACATTCATCAATTCCATTTGCGCTTCGCGGAAACGATAGCGTTCTATTGAACTGGCAATCACCGCAGGATAAGCCTGTAATTCTTTCATAGTAGCTTCATCTCTTTCAGAAAAACCGGATGCTTGCGGCACTGCTCCGTCGTAATATTTGTGCGTTAGAACTACTACACGGTTGATAAAGTTTCCGAAGACAGCAACCAATTCATTATTATTTCTGGCTTGAAAATCGGCCCAAGTGAAATCATTGTCTTTAGTTTCGGGAGCGTTCGCTGTTAATACGTAACGTAATACGTCCTGTTGATTCGGAAATTCTTCCAAATACTCATGCAGCCATACCGCCCAATTCTTGGAAGTTGAGATTTTATTCCCTTCCAAATTCAAAAATTCGTTTGCCGGAACGTTGTCGGGCAACACGTAGCTACCTTCAGCTTTTAGCATACTGGGGAAAATGATACAGTGAAATACGATATTGTCTTTTCCAATAAAATGAAGTAGCTTAGTGCTATCATTCTTCCAATAAGGCTCCCAATCTTTCCCTTCGCGGGCAGCCCATTCTTTTGTAGAGGAAATATATCCGATGGGTGCATCAAACCAGACGTAAAGTACTTTTCCTTCGGCTCCTTCAACAGGAACTGGAATTCCCCAATCTAAATCTCGAGTTACAGCTCTAGGTCGTAATCCATCATCTATCCAAGATTTACACTGTCCGTAAACATTGGTTTTCCAATCTTTTTTATGCCCTTTAACGATCCACTCCTTCAGCCATGGTTCGTACTGATCTAAAGGTAAAAACCAATGCTTGGTTTCTTTCAAAGTTGGAGTTGCACCGGTAATTGCGCTTTTTGGGTTTATAAGATCGGTAGCATTGTGCGAAGTTCCACAGTTTTCACACTGGTCGCCATAACTTTCTTCAAATCCGCACTTGGGGCAGGTTCCAACAATAAAACGATCGGCTAGAAATTGATTTGCTTCCGCATCGTAGAATTGTTCAGTTACTTCCTCTATAAATTTTCCGTCCTCGTATAATTTCTTAAAGAATTCTGTTGCGGTCTCGTGATGGATTTTTGCTGAGGTTCGTGAATAGTTATCGAAACTTATTCCGAAGTCCTCAAAAGACTGCTTAATTATCGCGTGATATTTATCGACCACTTGCTGCGGTGTAATTCCCTCTTTTTTTGCTTTTATAGTTATCGGCACCCCATGTTCATCGCTTCCGCAAACAAAAACGACATCTTTATTTTGAAGCCGTTGGTATCGTGCATATATATCGGCAGGCACATACACACCGGCTAAATGCCCAATATGAACGGGTCCGTTGGTATACGGCAAAGCTGCAGTAATGGTAAATCTTTTAGGATCTTGACTCATAATTTTCTTTACAAACCTATCATCTTGTGCTAGGCAATTGCAAAAATAAGGATTTTATCTTCGGATGAGTTTTTAATCCAAATGAATTTTGGGCAAAGTCCGGACCGAGCTAATGCATCCTTTTAAAGCGGATTATTCATTAGTAAATCAATCAATCACTATCACTTTCTTTTAAAGAAGAACGTCCGGTGTTGATCATAGATCGAGCTATTTTAACAGGACTATTTTATCAAAATCGATTTACTATAAAACTGGCCCCCAACGGCAATTCGGTAGACATATTGACCATATGAGAGCCTGGTTTTCGACTTTTCTCTAACATCAATGGTATGCCTTCCCGGAAAAAGAATCTCATTGGCAAGTGTTGCAATCTCTCTTCCCATGATATCATAAAGCTTCACATCCACATTTGCTGTGAATGGCATATTCAATTCAATGAAGGTCTTATTATTATTATAGGTTGCAGTGTGAACAAATCTGGTGACGTCGCTAAAATCATTAGTTGATAATGTTTCACATGTAAGACCGAGGTCCAGATGTTGGTAGTTTTCATTCAATAAGATCAAGTCTATCACAGATTGATCTAAACAAAACCAATCGGTTAAAACCGAAGAATACACATCTCTGAAATCGGCTGTTGGTATTAAATTATCATTGTTATCCCAGGTCGTTAGATCTGGATGTTGTCCAACAAAGCCACTGCCTTGTAAACCTTCTCCAAATAGCATTACAGGCGATGCAGCACCGTGGTCGGTTCCATTCGAACCATTTTCGTAAGGTCTGCGGCCAAATTCTGAAATGGTCATTGATAAAACCTTATCCTGCATTCCTGTGGCAGAAAGATCATCGTAAAAGTTTTTTAAAGAGTTCGAAAGATCTTCAAGAATAGATCGGTGATTGTTCACTTGGTTCGCATGAGTGTCAAAACCGTCTAAAGTTACCATATAAACTTTGGTTCCTAATCCCCCCTTAATCATTCTCGCAACGATTGCCAATTGAGAAGCTAATTGTTCATCACCGTAAGCCACACTATTGTTTGATGACAAATAAGCGTCATTGATTACTTGTGAATATATAAAAGTAGTGTTGGCTGTTGCTCGCATAAAAAGAAGCTTATCTCCATAGACACAATCCGGAATATCCAATACATCGTGTAAGGCACCATTAGCAGCTACACTGGCCAACTGGTCCGGATTAGCCACTGAGAAAGCATAATTCGAATTCTCACCTTCAAAAACAAGATTACCAATGCTACCAATCTGTATCGCCGGCGGGATTTCTGGCGGATTTATAAGATAATCCGGATATAAGTCTTCAAAATATCTTCCCCACCAACCTGTTGGCTCAAAATTAATTGCATCGGTTGAAGCCCAAATTTCAGAAGAACGGAAGTGAGATAAATTTTGTTGCGGATATCCAACCCCATGAACTACTTTCATTTGTCCGTCTCCCCACATGCTTTCCAGTCCGTTCATATAATTAGGGATAGCAAAATCTCCATTTAGGTTAAGTAAATCACTTTGCTGATGTTTTATAGTAGGTCTTAAATTCGCATAAGTTGCATAATCATAAATTGGAACAATAGTATTAAGTCCATCATTTCCCCCTTTTAGTCGAATGATCACAAGAATATTATCATTTTCAACCTGTGAGAGAGCTACTGAAAGCGGAGATGGTTTGGTGGCAGAAATTGCTGCTTGTCCCAACATCATACTTCCCGCCCCTGCCAGGCCAAGGGCCTGTATAAAGGAGCGTCGATTCCATGTTGCGTGTTCCTGGTCGTGAATATTCTTTTCGTCCTTTGACGCTTCTTTCTTTGGGATTTTATGGTTGTTACACATGGCTTATCTTATTTAAGTTGGAATTCGGGCATTGTGGCGATATGTTTGAGCAAGAGTGAAACCTGATAAGGGGCAGAAGACCAACTTAAGTTCCAAAGGCCTTGATCGTAATAGTTTTGTGGCACTTCCCATTTGAAAATATCAGTAGCAGTGGTATAATCATCTAAGCTGTGCAAAGGCTTAGACATAAAATGATCTACCAATACTTGGGTTATAAATACCGGGTCATTACTATCGTTCGTTAATTCTCTGGCCAGATCCACAAATTGAAATTCATAACCTTCATTAAAAAGATAGTCTATGTACAATCCAAAGAGGGCCCAGCGTCCCGTAAGTGTGGATGTATTAATCCAGGATTCATCCCGTTGCCAACCGGACACGTCCAGGGGGTCGAAAAGGTCCTGACCCATTAAACTATTGTAATATATAAATGCATCGATAATCGTATTGTCATAAAAGAATCCGGTTTCTTTTAGATATGACAATGTGGTGTCGAACGGACTCTTAATTACAACTCCTAAAGCTCGTTCGTCGAAGAAATGTTCGCTCTTGAAAAGTTGCTTTAATACGGGAACGATTTCAAAATTGTTATTGATAAATGTTGTAGCGAGTGGCTGGATTATATCGGTTTCAATGATTTGATCGACTTCCGGACTCACGAAAAAGCGATATAATTTTTCGCAGATATAAAAAGCGATAATGTCACCTCGCTCCTGAAAAAGTAAATCGATAACCTGATTATAATCATAGTTACCTGTTTGTCCAAAAATTGTTTTAGGTCCGGGATCGTGGGTGCTTTGATCAAAATATATTATATCACCATAATCATCCCAATGGTTGTAACCGGTAAGAGCACGAGCCGTCTCGGTAATATCGGTTTGAGTGTAGCCGTTACCCTCTCCCAAAGTAAACAGTTCATACAGTTCACGGGCATAATTTTCGTTCGGATTAAATTGCGTATTCTCAAAGCCATTCAGATAAATCAACATTGTGGATGATATCCCGATTTCACGAGTAAATTCTTTAAAATTGCCTAGTGCATGTGTTTGTAGTAAATTATAATATTGGTATAGATATGGTGCATGTCCATACACTTCTAACTCAGTAACAAAGTGGTTAGACCAAAAAAAGGCGATTCTTCCTCTCAAGTCTTCACTTAGAAAATCATTGACTGCCTGAATTCGCCATTCCTGAGTAAAAAGGAAGTTTTGATCATTATAATTAGTATAATCATTAAATGACCAATATCCCCAAAAAGGTGCCGGCGTAGGGGGAAGATTAAATGCGGTATCTACAAGCGTATCTATAAAAGTCTCGGGTGTTAGCGCTAAAGCTGCATCTACATCCATTTGTGATGCCCCAAAGCCAAGTCTGCGATAAATGTGTTTAATTTTTGAAGTACTCCATGGATTTTGCGCTGTTGGTACATATGGTGCTAATGTAGAAGCATTGCAAGAGGGATTAGCAATTGTTTCCATAGGTGGGTTTTTTGGTTTGTGTTAAAAATAAAAGTACTGAATAATAGTTGTTTACATATAATGTGACATAATTTTAACTTAAAAGTTTAATAATTATTCTATAAGACGTGTAAATTTAACATATGGTTACACCCCCTTATTTAGCTACCGGAGATACCGTTGGAATTATATCTACCGCTAGAAAAATCACAACTGCCGAACTAGAAACGTTTCTGAAAATGTTGGAGTCTTGGGGGTTGAACTATGTTTTGGGAAAATCGATTAATGCTGAGTCAGATCAATTTGCCGGTAACGATAACATTCGATCGGAAGATCTTCAGCAATTTCTGGATGATTCAAAAATAAGCGCAATATGGTGTGCAAGAGGAGGTTATGGTACGGTTCGAATTATCGATCGCTTGGATTTTTCAAAATTCAGAAAAAACCCGAAGTGGATTATTGGCTATAGTGATGTTACAGTATTGCATTCGCATATTCATACTTTTAATATTGAGACACTTCATGCAAATATGGCGATGGAGTTGGAAAATAAAACTATTGCTACAAGGGATTCTGTAAAAGAGGTCCTCTTCGGAAAGAATTATCGTATCGATATGGCTATCCAAGCAAATAGACTTAATCGCAAAGGAAATGCAAAGGGGATACTTACTGGAGGAAATTTATCACTTTTATACTCCTTAATTGGTAGCCCATCAGCAATTGAAACAAAGGGAAAGATTTTGTTTATAGAAGACCTTGACGAAATGCTGTATCATATCGATCGTATGATGCAAAATTTTAAGCGAAATATGCTACTTAAAGATTTGGCAGGATTGATCGTAGGAGGGATGAGCGATATGAGGGATAATACAATTCCCTTTGGAAAGACTGCAGAAGAAATTATTCTTGAGGCAGTGGCGGAATATTCATATCCTGTCTGTTTTAACTTTCCGGCAGGGCATATCAACGATAACCGGGCATTGATTTTGGGAAGAGAAGTAACTCTGAAAGTAGAAAGTACAGGTATAAATTTAGATTTTAGTTAGCAACCAACTTTTACAGAGTGGTATGTTGAAATTTATATATCGGAAACTAAGATAAATGGCTTATCATAACGAACTTGGAAAAATTGGAGAACAATTGGCAACCGATTATTTGCTGCGCAATGGCTTCACCGTTTTAGAACGAAATTTTGTTTATGAAAAGGCTGAAATAGATATTATTGCAGAAAAAGATGATTTTATTATTGTTGTGGAAGTAAAAACAAGAAACAGCGCCTTTTTTGGTGATCCACAAGATTTTGTAACCAAAGGCAAAATTAAATTATTGGTAAAAGCTGCTAATGAATTCCTCATTTCAAATAATATCGAAAAGGAAGTTCGTTTTGATATTATTTCAGTTTTAAAAAATAAACAGATCGAGCAGATCGAGCATTTTAAAGATGCGTTTTATCATTTTTGATTTTAGAATTCGCCCGAATATCTATTGCTGTAAGGCTTCAAATATTTTGTTTAAATCTTCCAAAGTTTCCGGTTTTGCGATAATTTTCTTGTCACTATCGAGAACAAAATAAGTGGGAGTAGAGGTTATATCGTAATTATTACCGATTTCATTCTCCCATTTACCTAAACCGAGGACATTAATAAACTCAGGGAAATCGAAGATTTTGTTTTGCCAGTCGTACGGCTCGTCTTCCAATCCTATGGCAATCACTTTATAATCTCCTTCTTTGAAAGTTTTCACTTTTTTGTGCAACTCCGGGACCTCCTTTAAACAATGTGAGCAACCACTGCTCCAAAAAACGAGCACATATCTCTTGGCTGCATCGATGCTATGCAATGAATTCTGAATAGTTTTCCCGTCCACATCTTCTTCCCAGCCAAAGTCTGGAGCTTTCGAACCCATGGAAAGGTTCTTAAAAAGAGTTAGTTTTTCTGAAAGCTCTTTGTCACCAAGCGCATCTGCTATTGGAATCAAGTATTTTTCGGCTAGGTAATTTGCAGCATTTATATTTTCTTCATTGACCAATTTTTGCCAAATATTACCTAATAATGCCAACTGATAATCAGAGTCGGTATTCTTAAGAATCGCCGCCACGGTATCAATATTCTGATTGTATGGTGACTGAGTGTCTTCGGATGTGGAGACAAAACCTTTGATGTAATTCATAGAACGCTCTAGGAGGAAGCTAGATTTCTGAAGTACGGGATTATTAAAATCCACATACTGAAAGTAGTTCTTTTTATAGTCTCTAATGAATGTTTGAAAATCTACGGCACCCTCAGGAATATAAGGACGATTGGCTTTTATAAAATTTGCCGCTACATAACCCTCAGCATCAATTTCGAATTGCTTCTGTAGCAATTCAAGATTCTTAAAACCAACTTGCACTGCGGGAGAACCTTCAGGAGATTCCTGAAACGCCTTCCCCAATTCGGTTTGAATTTCTATCATCGCGGCTTCATAGGCTGCTAATAATTTGTTCTCTTCCGAAGAAATAAATGAGAGTCCCTCATCTTCATTAAAAACAATTTCTATATCTTCTTTACCATTATATATCACATCAAAATTATAAATTTCCTGCGGTAACGCATATACAAGTCGATAAACACCTTCCGTAACTGTCGAATCTAAATCTAAAGAGAAACGTCCCTCTGAATCCATTTGTGTATTTGCCGTATAGAACATTTGAGCTGGTTCTACACGATATAAAATGGCCCATTTATAGTCTTCAGCTGGGGTAAAAGTTCCCTTGATGGAATGTTGCGCCATGCCAACCATGGGAAATAAAACGAATAATAGTATTTTTTTATACATAAGCCACAAATATAGTTAAAGTATGATATGCTTCGGTTTAACCAAAAACTAGACCATAAAAGAATTCAATGCTTTTAATGCTTTATTTATTGAAACTATTCCTTCAAAAGTGAGTATTAAGCGCAAACCACTTCGAGTTTGCTTTTCTTTCATCTTTACTGTGCTCGAATGACTTTGCACATACTGCAGCACTTTCGTAAATGCCTCACTTTGATAGAACGCGCTTTGTTGATCACTTACAAAATAGCCAACTAACTTACCTTTTTTCATAACCACCCTTTCCAAGCCCATCGCTATCGCTACCCATTTTATGCGAACACTGTTAAATAGGTCTACAGCGGGTTGCGGTAATTCTCCAAATCTATCGATAAGCTCATTTTCAAATTTCTGAAGCGTGATCTCATCTTTAATCTCGTTTAGTTTTGTGTAGAGGTTGAGGCGTTCAGTGATATTATTCACATAATCATCCGGAAATAGTAATTCGAAATCGGTATCGATCACTGTTTCTTTAACGAAATTCTTTTTTTCTTTCTCGGCGTCGGTATAGAGATGCTTAAATTCTTTTTCCTTTAATTCGTCAATCGCCTCAGCTAGAATTTTTTGATAGGTATCAAAGCCTATTTCATTTATAAATCCGCTTTGCTCACCTCCCAGAAGATCTCCGGCTCCGCGTATCTCCAGATCCTTCATCGCAATATTGAGTCCGCTGCCTAATTCACTGAATTGTTCTAGCGCGGTTATACGTTTTCGTGCGTCGTCGGTCATGGCAGAATAGGGTGGCGTAATAAAATAACAGAATGCCTTTTTGTTGCTACGTCCAACTCTACCCCGCATTTGATGCAAATCGGAAATTCCGAAGTTATTTGCATTATTGATAAATATGGTATTTGCGTTGGGAACGTCCAATCCACTTTCAATAATGGTGGTGGAAACTAAAACATCAAATTCGTTATTCATAAATGCAAGCATCAATTTCTCTAGTTTCTTTCCCTCCATTTGTCCATGGCCAATTCCAATCTTTGCATCCGGACAAAGCCTCTGAATCATTCCAGCTACTTCTTTTATGTTTTCAATTCTATTATGTACAAAGAACACCTGTCCGCCTCGTGAGATCTCATATCTTATTGCGTCTCGAATGGTGTCTTCGGAAAAACGGATAACATTGGTTTCTACCGGGTAACGATTGGGGGGAGCTGTAGTAATAACTGAAAGATCACGCGCTGCCATTAAACTAAACTGAAGAGTTCTCGGTATTGGAGTAGCAGTGAGTGTTAATGTGTCTACATTTTCTTTGATAGTCTTTAATTTGTCTTTAACGGCAACTCCAAATTTTTGTTCCTCATCAATAATAAGAAGACCAAGGTCTTTAAATTCAACCGATTTATTAACCAATTGATGCGTTCCAATTACAATATCAAGTTTGCCACTTTTAAGATCTTCTAAAACAGTACGGCGTTCCTTCGCAGTTCTAAATCGATTCAGATAATCGACTCTTACAGGCATTTCGGCCAATCGTTCTGAAAATGTTTTTTGGTGCTGAAACGCTAAAATTGTCGTGGGAACCAAAACTGCAACTTGCTTTCCATTATCAACTGCTTTAAACGCAGCCCGAATGGCAACTTCAGTCTTACCGAAACCAACATCCCCACATACTAAACGATCCATAGGACGCTCGCTCTCCATATCGCGTTTTACGTCCTCCGTCGCTGTAGATTGATCTGGAGTGTCTTCATACATAAACGATGATTCTAATTCTAACTGTAGATACGAATCGGGATCATAGGAAAATCCCTTTTTGAGTCGGCGTTTGGCATATAGTTCGATGAGGTTAAAGGCGATTTCTTTAACCCGTGTTTTGGTTTTTTGTTTTAACTTTTTCCAGGCAGCACTCCCAAGCTTATAAATTTTCGGAGCCGTCCCGTCTTTTCCATTGTATTTGGAGATCTTATGGAGGGAGTGAATACTGAGGTATAATATGTCTCGTTCCCCGTAGATCAGTTTTATTGCTTCTTGTTGCTTGCCTTCGACTTCAATTTTTTGAAGTCCGCCAAATTTACCTATCCCGTGATCGATGTGTGTTACGTAATCTCCAACTTCAAGATTTGTTAGCTCCTTGAGGGTAATGGCCTGTTTTTTAGCATAGCCATTCTTTAGTTGAAACTTGTGATATCGTTCAAAAATTTGATGATCGGTATAACAAATATTTCGATTCTCATCATCGATAAAGCCCTGATAAAGAGGAAAAACAACTGTTTTAAATTGTTCTACCTTTTGTTGGGCATCTTCAAAAATATCATGAAAACGCTTTGCCTGTTGATCGCTACTGCAAAATATATAATTGGTGTAACCATCGGCAGCATTTGCGTTGAGGTTTTCAATTAGCAAATTAAATTGTTTGTTAAAAGAAGGTTGTGGCCTTGTCTTAAATGTAATATTGCTATTTTGCGATGTAATTTTAGTATTTAGCGTTACGGAAGTAAATTCTGCGAGTTGCTGCTTCAATAATTCGGAAGTACAAAATAATTCGCCGGGTGCGCTCATCTTGACTTCACCAGTCTGTTGCTTAAATGCCTCAGAAGCTTTTTGAAATAATTTATCAATACTATTACTTAGAAGCTCTTCGTTTTTTAAGAAA
The DNA here is from genome assembly GCA_965367015.1 of uncultured Ulvibacter sp. Lineage (GTDB taxonomy): Bacteria > Bacteroidota > Bacteroidia > Flavobacteriales > Flavobacteriaceae > CAXBES01. The sequence goes on along the minus strand of CBDUGY010000002.1, from coordinate 75,069 downwards.
ATCACAGTTTTTGAGGCAATGTATTTTAGAAAGCTTTCCCGATTCTCTTCCATCATTTTATTTTCCACATTTGGAATGATAGAAACTTTCTTTACTTGCTCTAGAGAAAGCTGTGTTTCTACGTCGAAAGTTCGAATACTATCTACATCGTCTCCAAAGAATTCAATTCTATAGGGTTCGTCATTACTAAAAGAAAATACATCTAATATGCCGCCACGAACAGAAAATTCCCCAGGTTCGGTTACGAAATCGGTTCTTTTAAAGTTATATGCAAAAAGCACTTCATTGACGAAATCTATAGAGAGATCGTCATTAACGGAGATCTTCAACGTATTCTTCTCTAGTTCTTTTCGTGTTACGACTTTCTCGAAAAGTGCCTCCGGATAAGTTACAATGAGCGCCGGTTTCTTTCTTGAGTTGATTCGGTTTAAAACCTCCGAACGCAACAGCACGTTAGCATTATCGGTTTCTTCAATCTGGTAAGGTCTCCGATAGCTCCCCGGATAGAAAAGTACATTCTGGTCACTTAATAGATTTTCCAAATCGTTAAGATGATATGCTGCTTCTTCCTTATCATTGAAAATTAATAGGAAAGGCTTTTCAACCATCTTGAATACTTCGGCTATTACTAAAGAAACGGAAGATCCCACTAATCCCGAAACCGTGGTAGATTCTTGAGAATTGGCAATAGCCTCCCCCAGTTTTCGGGTGGCCGAAGACTGTGCAAAAAGCGAACGAACAATGGTTTTGCTCATAAGTTTGCAAAGATAATACCTTCTTTAAAAATTTTGGCTGCCAATACCCAGTATTATCATTTAGTTAACTTTAAAACAAACGCAGCAGCTTGTCCATATCCTCTTCAGTATTATAAATATTTGGAGATATACGGATGGCTTTTCCTCGATAGGAAACGTAAATGTGATTTTCTAAAAGAGCCTCTTTTATCTTCTGAATGTCTTTACCTGAAGGTAAATATATTCCGAATAAATGGTGCGCCCGATACTGTGGATCTTCAATGAAATAGCCTCTTTCCTGAAGTTGCTTTAAGGGAGTCTCAGTGATTCTTTTACAATATTGCTGGATTGCATTTGGTGTCCATTCTAAGATTTGCCGAATTGCTTCTGAGAGCATCGGTGTTAGAATGAAATTACTGGATTCACCCATATCGTAGCGAGCCGCCATTGATTTAAACTCAGGATTGTACTTAACCAGATTCGTAAAATCTTCGCTTCCCTCATGATTCATCCAATTATTTTCAATGGGTTTACCATGATGAAATCGTTCGCCATAAAAGGCAACTCCTAATCCGTAGGCACCCATTAACCATTTATAACCGGCGCAGATTAAAACATCGGGCTTTATTTTATCAACCGAAAAATCTAATGCTCCAACGCTTTGAGTTCCATCAATTACTAAATAGGCTCCAAATTCATTGGTTCGTGCCCTTATTGCCTCAAGATTGAACAGCGTACCATCGGTCCAATGAATATTTGGGATGGAAACCACCTTAGTTTTAGCGGAAATTGCTTCTAAAATACGCTCATTCCATATTCTACCTCTTCCTTCGATAATTTCTGGGGCCGGAATTGTTTTTAAAGTCACCCCTTTCTCCATTTCCAAAGCTTTCCATGCATAAAAATTACTCGGGAATTGCTCTTCCAATACAATGACCTCATCACCATTTTCAAAGGAAATATTCTTGATAGCGTTAGCAATTCCGTAGGAAACCGAAGGAATTATTGAAATATATCCCGGACCGGGAGCCCCAATCAACCGGGCAAACCGTTGTTTTAATACCTCTCTTTCTTTGAAAAAATGTTTGCTTTCAATTACATACGGGGTGGATTTTTTCTGAAGATTCTCAATTCCAATTTTTTCAACCGATTTTAATTGGGCAGACATAGTTGCGCAATTGAGATAGGAAACCCCTTCGGGTAAGCTGAATAAATGCTTCTGACTATCTAACATTATCGATTAAGGTATTGATTGAGTTTGATAAATGGACTGGTTTCTCTGTTTTTAAATCCATGAATACTTACATTTCCAAAAAGTATAGCTGCCGTAAAAATTGCGGCGTAAGCAACAGTCTGATTTATTTCCCAATTAGCGACAGCGATAGCGGCCAGCGCCCAAATTCCTACTAATCCGAATTCACGCATATTTCGTTTCCAGATAACAAGAAGATTTATAATACCGGCAATGATGATCATAATAATTGCCCAAGTGGTTTCAGAAATACCAAAACCATCCCATCCCATATCCATTAAATACGCTGAAACATTTACGATACTGGCCACCGTTATCCATCCACTATAGATTACAAAAGGCCACCATAAAAACACGATTATCGAAATTGGCGCATCCCATAATTCCATTTTATTGTTCAAGATAATTTTCAGTAGGGAATACAGTAATACGAAAATACAGAGCACCGAGAAATTCACATATCCGTAGAGCCAAAAAGTTATCCATAATACATTTGCAACACAAGAAAGCACGAAATACCAACCTATTTTAAGGATAAATTCGTCATCCCGCACTTTTTTGAATAGACTTCTGCTCTGATATATTATAAAGCCCAGAAGGAATAAATAAATAATTCCCCATATTGAAAAAGCATAGCCGGCAGGGGTAAAGAGCGTGTTTAAACTATCAGAAACATTTCCAATAGTGGTATTGTTGATGGCTCCGGTGTTGGAAAGATAATTTACAAATACCATTAACACAAAGGCGATGATATTAGCTATTTGCAGGGTTTTTTTCATAATTTTTTAGTTTGATACACAAATTACTTCCCCATCAACGATGACAAAAATGTCGTCGGTTTCCTTAGGACTTAAAATATGCTTACCCGTAAAGTTACCAAAAGCCGGGAGAATAAGTTGTGTCTCAGTTTTATAAAAACAAGAGAGTTTCATGATTTGTCTTCCAACACCTTTCATTCGAATTCCCGGATGAATATGCCCGCAAATATTAAATAGCGTAGCATCTTCAGTTGGGTGATGGGTTAACATAAAAGTATCGATTTTAATAGTATCTAAGACTTCAATTTTTAACTCTTCAAATAAATACGTTGGAATTATATCGTGATTTCCGGAAACTAAAATAATTGAGGCTTTTGTGTTTTCAACCCAATTCCTGAAAGGTTCCCATTCGCTGTTAATTGTACTATGAAAAAGATCTCCGAGAAAGCAAATAGTATCGGGTTTAATCTCTTCAACTAGCTTTTGAAGTTTTCTAAAATTTTCTTCGGAAGCTTGTTTCGGAATTGCAGCACCATATTTTCTGAAATGAGTCACTTTTCCAAAATGCACATCAGCAATTAACAGCATTTTTTTCTGAAGCCAATACATCGCACCGCTATCATGCAGCAAAAATTGTTGTTTTCTAATTTCAATCGTCTGGGTCATTTTTCTAACAGTAATTTCATTTTTTTTATTCGATCTGCCAATTTTTCCGAAGACAGTTTTTCTCTCAATCTATCTGTAATAATGGGAAAGCTAAAGGGCGTTGGTTTTTTACATTGCTTCCAAATAATCTCTTGCGAATCTATACGCTCTAGCGCTATTCGCAATCTTCCTTCCTCCAATTCATGCTCAAAAGTTTCCCTGAACGCCTGCAGGTACAACAAATTATCGGGTTCATAATCCCTGAATACTTCAAATAATAATTGCGAGTTACTCTGTAAATGTTTTGTCTTTATCATTTTATTCGGATACCCCTGAAATACGAGACCGCTAATTACTGCAATATCGCGAAACTTTCTTCTGGCTAACTCAGTTGAATTTAAGCTTTTTTGAAGATCGTCGAAGAGAAATTCTGTTGAGAATAAATTATTATCGATCACATTTTGAACATCCAAAGGCTGATCGCTAAGCAGCTCGAAACCGTAGTCATTGTAGGCCAAAGAAAAAGAAATAGGGGAGAGTAAACTTATCCGATATGCTAGAAGCCCACTCATCGCCATATGAACAAATCTCCCTTCGAAAGGATAGAAAATAGTATGATAGCCTTCACGTGTCTTAAAACTCTCGACAAGAAATTGATTTTCACCGGGAACTATTGATTCTAACTCCTGCCTATCGAACAGAGTGCTGAGTGCACGTAATTCGGGAGTATTTCGTTTATGATCGGCTTCACTTTGCAATTCTTGCCTTAAAATTTCACTCATTTGTGAGGATAGAGCCATTCGTCCGCCCATAAAACTTACAATTCTACTTGTACGTTTATTTGAACGCCGTACCTGTGCCACCATATTACGAAGGCGTACCAATTCCAGGGTTCGTCCTGCGAATACAAATGTGTCTCCGGGTTTCATTTTACCTACAAAGTATTCTTCGATCGTTCCAATGAATCCGCCCGAAACATATTTCACCATTAGCATGGCATCGCTTACGATAGTTCCTATGGAGAGTCGATGCATCATCGCAATCTGCCGACTTTCAACTTTAAAAAGACCTTCGGGCGTCACGATTACTTTTCGGTATTCATCATATGCTTTCAAACTTTGACTTCCAATAGTAATAAAATTCAGACACCATTTCCATTCGTCTTCAGTAATTCCTTGAAAGCAAAAGGTTTTTTTAATTTCAGGATAAATCTCTTTCGGAAAGAATCCGTTGCTTACCGCAAGTGTCACTAAATATTGAATGAGGACATCGAAACTCATAAGATAGGGAATGCGATCTTCAACCACTTCCTCTTTTACAGCATGCTTTAAGGCTGAAGCTTCAATCAATTCGAGAGCATGAGTGGGCAAAAAATGAATTACACTTGCCTCTCCCGGGCGATGATTACTGCGGCCGGCACGTTGTAAAAATTTAGCAATTCCTTTAGGACCACCAATTTGAATTATAGTTTCAACGGGTGCAAAGTCAACCCCCAAATCGAGGCTTGAGGTCGCGACAACTGCTTTTAACGACTCATTGCGAATAGCTTGTTCTACCCAGAGTCGGGTTTCTTTGTCGATGCTTCCATGATGCATTGCGATTTCTCCTGCGAACTCCGGGTATTTTTCGAGAATTTTCTGAAACCAGATTTCACTCTGACTTCGAGTATTGGTAAAGATAATCGTCGTTTTACTTTTTCTAATAATTGGAATGATATCATCCAACAAATGAAGTCCGAGATGTCCCCGCCATGGAAAATTTTCCATTTTCTTCGGAATGATGGACATAACCTTGATTTTCTTTTTTTGCTTTGCTTTAATTAAAACAGAATCATTGCGAAAACTTTCATCAATCCCCAGTAATACATCCTGCGCTTGCTCCAGATTACCAATAGTAGCTGAAATACCCCAAATTCGGAGTTCCGGGCTAATAGTTTTAAACCTAGAAAGAGCGAGTTCCATTTGCACTCCGCGCTTACTTCCCAATAATTCATGCCACTCGTCTACTACAATTGCCGTTAAGGGTTTGAACATTTTATCGTAGTTTTTTGAGGCCAGCAGCAGCATTAAACTTTCGGGCGTAGTGATAAGCAAATCAGGCATATTTCGCTTTTGTTTAGCGCGCTCGCTTTGGGAAGTATCTCCGGTTCTAATACCCACTGTTAATCCCGTTTCGAGATCGTCTGCAACTCGCTGTGCGGCCTGCAAAATCTCTACAGAGAGGGCTCTCAGGGGTGTTATCCAAATAGCCTTTATCCCTTTAGACTTTTTAGTTTTATAATCAGGATTGTTGCTGATATATTCAAGTACAATTGGAAACCAAAGAGAATATGTTTTTCCACTTCCTGTTGGAGCATTTAGTAACCCGTGTTTTCCACTTAAAAATGCTTTCCAGGTTTTTTTCTGAAAGGGAAAGGGTTTCCACCCTTGTTGTTCAAACCAGGTTTCGGCGATTGAAATGAGTTCTGTTCTATTCAACTATTTTGTTTTAAGTCGGGAAGAGATTAATTTATCTCGGAATTAATGCCTTTAAATCATCCAGTGTATTCGCTTCTTCAATAGGCTTGTCTTTTCGCCATCGTAGTATTCTTGGAAAACGAGTGGCAATACCACTTTTATGGCGTGAACTTTCGGCGATTCCTTCAAAAGCGATTTCAAAAACGTGATGTGGTGTTACGCTCCGAACAGGACCAAAACGTTCTAAAGTGTTTTTTTTGATCCAGGCATCAATTTGTCTAAATTCGGCATCAGTTAATCCCGAATAGGCCTTTGCGAAAGTTACGAGTTCGCCCTTGTTCCAGAGGCCGAAGGTATAATCGGTATACAAATTTGCGCGCCTTCCATGACCTCTCATCGCATATGTTAATACAGCATCGATTGTGAAAGGATCAATTTTCCACTTCCACCAATCGCCCTTTTTTCTTCCTACCAGATATGGTGAATCTTTCCGCTTTAACATTAAACCTTCGCTTCGTTTTTCGCGAGACAACTCTCGTTCTTTGGCAGCGGCTTCCCAGGTGTCAAAATTCATGGTATTGCTTAGGTATAAGCCTAGTTTATCGCAATCGCATGTGCTAATGAGATTATCCAGTATCTCCCGTCTTTCAGAAAATGGTTTTTGGCGAATATCTTCTCCCTTCCACTCGAGCAGGTCGTAAGCAGTTAAAATAACTGGTGTTTTTTCGAGCAATGCTTTCGAAAGATTTTTTCGCCCTATTCGTGTTTGGAGCTCGTTGAAATTGCCAATGTGCCCTTTTCCGAAGGGAAGAATTTCACCGTCTAAGACTGTTCCGTTAGGAATTTCATTTAGAAATTGTTGAAACTCGGGATATTTATCTGTAACCAATTCTTCTCCACGAGACCAAACAAAGACTTCATCATTTCTAATAATTACCTGCGATCGAATACCATCCCATTTATGTTCAAAACTCCATTGTGATATATCGCCAAGATCTTCCTGAAAATTATTTTCCACCGCATATGCAAGGTAAAAGGGATAAGGTTTTGAGAGATAATCTTCCGCGTTTTCTTCGAGAATTAATTTCTGAAAGGTGGTATTTTCGGGCGTCCAATCGCCCATAAGTTTATACGCGAGAATATCTTCATCAATTTCTGTTGCCTTAGAAAGTGCGCGTGTCATTAATTTCTGACTCACCCCTATGCGGAAACTTCCTGTGAGGATCTTATTAAATACAAATCGTTCGAAGTAATTAAGCCTTAACCAATTTTCCTGCAAGTAGCTTTTCTTTTCTTCTTCTGAAAGTTTTTTCAGCTGAATTATTTCGCCTATATATGTTGACAGGGACTTTTCGGTGTGTTCTTCAGAGGTCGGCAAGATCAACGCGATCGTTTCGGCAAGATCACCAACAATATGATAGCTCTCTTCGAAAAGCCACAAAGGTATTCCGCTAATCTCTGTTGCCCATTGCCTGAGTAAGGTAGTGTTAACGGGGCGCTTCGGCCGGCGATGTGAAAGAATCGCGATAGTCCATAATTTGTCTTCTTCCGAAGCATGTAAAAAATAATTGGACAATGCATCTACCTTTAAAGTAGTTTTATTGGTGCTGTCAAGAGTTTTAATGAGTTGCGCAAATGCTTTCATAATCTCACACACTTTACTACACCTAGTAACATAGGAATAGAGATTAATATGGTATTTCCATTATTCGGAATTTCAGACATCGTTCTCTGTTTTTGCTGTAATTTCGGCACCTTCTTCTTCGTATTGTGTTTTTTCAGTGCGGGCATCAAGTCCAATTTCTTCCCGAAGATAGCGAGCGAAAATATCTGTATAACCATGAGTGGCTATTACTTTTTCACACCCTGTTTCATCTATGGCATGCAGCAGACCGTCCCAATCGGCATGATCGCTGAGTACGAATCCGCGATCTATAGCGCGTCGCCGTCGTGCTCCTCTAAATGTCATCCAACCACTAGCGGATGCAGTGACATAAGGAACCATTTTTCGAATCCATGTTCCACCATGTGCGCTTGGCGGGGCGATAACAATATTCCCTCTAATTTCTTCTTTGGTTGTATTTCTTGTAATGCGTTCAGTTTTTGGAAATATATAGTTTTCACGTAAAACAGCAGTCATATTTTCTACAGCTCCATGCGTATAAATTTTACCGATCGAAGGATCTAAATGTTTTAATAATCGCTGCGCTTTTCCTAGGCTGTAACCAAATAGAATAGATGTTTTTCCTTCATTTTGGTTGGTAGCCCACCAATTATTAATGTCGTTAAATACTTCAGCTTGAGGTACCCATTTAAAAGCGGGAAGTCCGAAAGTGCATTCGGTAATAAAAGTATGACATTTTATAGGTTGAAAAGGCTCGGCCAGGCCGTCATTTTCAGTTTTGAAATCTCCGGTAAAGACCCAAACCTCTCCTTTGTACTCAACTCTAACCTGTGAGGATGCGACAATATGACCCGCAGGATGAAGAGAGAATTTTACACCATTAATTGTAAAGGTTTCATTCCATTCCACTCCGGTGACTATAATATCTCCTAATCTATGTTTTATGATGGGGACGTTATTTCTGTGGGTGATATAATTTTTGTGGCCCCACCTGCTGTGATCTGCATGGCCATGTGTGACAATACAGTTATCTACCGGACTCCAGGCATCAATGTACACATTTGCCTGTTTGCAGTATATTCCTTTTTCGTTAAATACTAGTAGTGGTTGCTTCATTCTCTTTTCATAGCACCTTAAAAATACTAAAAGGTTTGTAGGCTTTCCATGGAATTAAGAAAAGTTTAGCGGTCTTTTTAAATTGGCGTAATCTTTATTTAGTTTGCTTCCCAACGTTAGGAATTGTTTTATATTTGTGCTTTAAAATTATACTATGTCATTTACAGATTTATTTGAAAGCGGAGAACATAAAAGAAACCTTGGTCATTTCGCTTCAATTGCAAATATGGCTTCGGTAGACGGAGCGTTGAATTCGAAAGAAGAGGAACTTTTAAAGAGATTTGCTCGAAAGTTAGATATCGATGAGGATGAATATGCTGATGTTTTGAAAAATCCAACGAAGTATCCAATGAATCCTCCAAATTCCGCGGAAAAACGTTTAGAGAGAATGCACGATCTGTTCGAAATGATTTTTGCTGATCATCATATCGATGATGATGAACGATTTCTGATTGAAAAGTATGCAATCGGACTTGGATATTCTACAGAATTAGCGCAAAAACTCATAAAAAGATCTATAGATATTTATGACGGGGGTTTAGACCTCGAAGATTATCGCTATCTCTTGAATAGAAAATAGGCTAATTCTTTAAGAGCTGATCAATATTTTTGAACAGTTCATTTTGGGTATACGGCTTAGCTAAAAAAGCGGATGCTCCTCCGCTCAAAATTGCTTTCTCTTCACTTTTCATGGTGCTACCTGTAACCACAAGAATAGGGATTGAGTTTATTTTTGGATTGGGATTACTCCTTATAAGAGAAATCATTTTTAAGCCATCAATATCGGGAAGTTTCATTTTCAACAGAAAAAGATCGTATTTTCTTTTTTCAAGAAAATCCAGTGCGTGTTGCCCATCTCTGGCAATTTCAATATAATAGCCCTGATCGTTATCGAGAAAGGTTTTCATTAAGAGCATTTGATTAATTTCATCGTTTTCTGCAATCAATATTCTTTTGCTCAATATTATTCCTGTGCCTTTTGGTACCGACTTATGTTTTCGTTCTTTTTTTTCACGAAGAGCAAAGGGTAAACTAACGCTATATGTAGTACCAACATTTTCTTTACTCTCTACACCTATTTTACCTTTCAACAAATGCGTGAGTTCTTTAACAATTTTAAGTCCGAGCCCTTCTCCAAGGGGTATAGTTTCGTCAAATTCCAGCTGGTAATACGAATCGAATATTTTTGGTAAATCTTTCTCGGGTATACCGCGTCCAGTATCTGATATTGTAAAATTAATATTAACTTTTTCCTCATCTATTTTTTCGGAAGATACTTTAATATTTATAGTACCCTCACTAGTGTTTTTATAAGCATTCTCGATAAGGTTGTAAATTATCTGATTTAATCTCGTGGGATCTCCCATTAGCCTTATGGGAACTTCCTTTTCCGAGTCAATAGTCAGATCGATTCTAGTCTTATTATATTTAAGTTGAAAATGTTTTTGTAAGTTATTCAATATCTGACTTAAACTGAAAGGTCTATTTCGAACTTCAGTCTCTCCTTTTTCAATTCTTGAGATATCTAAGAGGTCGTCTAACAAAACCTTTAAATGTGTTCCGGTTTTGTTCATTATATTAAGAGTTTCCTTTTGCTCGTAATCCAGCTTCGTATTTCGCAAGATTTCCATAAACCCTAGAAGACTATTTAATGGGTTTCTTATCTCATGATTTAAGTGGGCAATGAAATTATTTTTTATTTCTTCTTTCGCGATGAGAATATTTCGTTCGAACGTAAGCTTATTCTTAGCAATGGACGCTTCGTTTTTTTCCTGAATTAAGGGATGTGAATCTTTGTAGTGATCAGTAAAATCAAAAAAAACTAAAAAGATATTACTTCCATCTTTAATTAAGTGAATATCGGCAACAATGTGTTTATCGTTTATCTCTAGATTAACACATGGGAATTGAACACTTCTAGACTCTTCATGGCTATTAAAGAGTGGCTGAATCCCTTCTAGAAAGGGATGCAGGTGTGTGATATCAGTATTCTGTTTAAGTTTAAAGATGGTATTTTCACTCTCTTCTATAATACCTTCTTCATTGATTTGAACAACTTGTATTTTTGAGTTATATATATCGTCTCGTATTTTTGAGAATTTCATACTTACGATATTTTAGTTACGATTTCTAAGAATATTCTCTCTACATTATCACCAGTCTTGGCACTTGCAAAAATCGAGTTTTCGAAGGTTTTTTCTTTTATAAAGTTCTCAATATTGTCTTGTTCAATGAGATCTTTTTTATTACCTACTACACAAACCGGTACTAAGGGAAAATTATCTTCCAAATATTCTTTTTCTGATGCGAGGTTATCAAATGTTTCCGGGCGTGTCACGTCGAAAACATAAATGAAGCCCTGAGCTCCTAATAGGTAAGATTTTCTGGCTTTGGAAATCGAAGTATTTCCTTCAATGTCCCATATAATGAGTTTTATAGTTTCTCCTTGAAACTCAATTTCCCTTTTCTTTACCTGCACACCCATAGTTACTAAATAGTCTTCGCTGAAAGCGCTATCTACATAACGGCGAACGAGGCTGGTTTTACCCACGCCAAAATGGCCAAGCATTACTATTTTTTTTGAAATGGACATATATTATCGAAGAGTTTAGAGAACAATTATAAAGAATTTTAGTCTAATTTAATACCAAGTCCTTCTTTAATTTGGATTGCTTTTAAATGCAGGTTGCCAATATTACTTTCTATGGAATGCAATAACGCATATTGTTTTGATGAAAGTTTCGTTTTCTTTAAATCTTCAATTTGAAGTACAATATCCTGCATTTCTTTAATAATCTTGTGGTCAATACGGTCTCGGATGTATTCAAAGTAAGCTCTTTTCTCTTCTGAATATTTAGTATTTAATTCATAAGCCTGCTCATTTAACATTGCCGTTTTTTTCTCTTGTGCGGCCTCGTGTAGATTTTCATAATGATCGGAATAATCAAATAAGAGAATTGCCAAAAACCCACGTTCAATTTTTATGGTAATATCACATATTGCTTTTGTCTCATTAAATTCCAATTGTACACATGGAAAGGCAAGACTTTCATGTTCACCATTAATCAATTCAGATTTTAGACTTTCAAAAAATGGGTGTAAAAGGTATATATTTTCTCCTATATCGACAGTAAATATCGTATCACTGCTTTCTGTGACCTTGCCTTCTAAAGTCGTATGAATTTCTTGAACCTTGTTTGAAAAAAAACTTTTAATGTTCATAGTCGCTAAGGTTTAATGCTATATCTTTAAATAGTTCATTTACTCCTTCTCCGGTTTTGGCGCTAACAAAACCATAAATATTTATATTTTTACTCTTCAGGTAATTTGCAACCGATTCCGGGTCTTTTTGATCACTCTTATTTCCAATAGTGCGTAACAGTACTTTTGGAAAATTTACCCTAAGAAAATTTATCTCTTCATGTAAGTTTGAATAAGTAACAGGGCGTGTTAGGTCGAAAACATGAATAAATGCACTGGAGCCGAGTAGGTAAGATGATCTTGTTTTATCCACCGATGAAAAACCTTCTAAATCCCAAATAATCATAGAAAGAGTGGCGCCCGATGGTAAGTTGATAATTTTTTTCTCGATTTGCACCCCCAAAGTGGTTCTATAATCTTGAGTAAATTCATTTTTAATGAATCTTTGTACTAATGAAGTCTTTCCCACCCCAAACTGGCCTAAAAGCACTATTTTCTTGGTAATTTCCATTTTGTAAAGTAATCTTCCAAAACACCATCAATAGCATCTTGTGTAAGGGTGGATATTTTAGGGGATAAGTTCTTCGACAACTTAAACAGCTTATTTTCTAATTTACTTTCAAAGTTTCGACTATAGGTACCTGATATAACTGCGGCAATATAGTATGTATGAAAATTCTGAATATGTATTGTATACAATTCGTATTCGATGGCTTCTAGATTTTGATTTCCTCCTTCAAAAGCGTCTTCAACAAAACTTTTAATCGCTGTTAACATACCCGACACCATATCTTTATCCATAGTGTAAGTACTGCTATAGTTGCCCAAGAGCAAACCGGATCCCTTTTGGATTACAAAAACTTCATTAATTTGAGGAGAGTCCATCTCACTAAGCATCAGATCACTTTCCTTGACTCCCGTAAACCGAGCTTGCACTTTACGTTTGAAGGAAATAAACGAAAAAGTATTATTTACTTTTTTATTTATATTTTCTGAAAGTAATCGGATCTCATTCTGGATATACCGCTTTATCATCTTACCCATAATAGGGTAAAGGGCCTCCACCACTTGATCTTTAGAATTTTCTATCTGTTCTTTTAAAGTTTTTGTTATAGTTGGTCCTAAAGTGGCGGGGATATCTGCAATAAACTGATTTAGTTTATCATCTATTATTGGATCAATTTTTTCTGAAAGCTTTTCACGCTTTTCAATAGTTTCGGTAATAAATTCTATTCGCTTGTTTATGGCATGCGCAACTTGCCTATCATCTATGAGCAGGATATCACGTAAAAGCTGTAATTTATCATCATCTTTTACCATAAACAGTATTAATGAGAACGATTACGAACTTATTTTTTCACCTAAATTAATGAGGAGTTTCCCTAGTTCCTTTTTGTCCACTTTCTTTTCAGAAAGCTTATCGGTCTTTTCTTGTAAGGCTTGTTCGAGATCAGTAATTCTAATATTTACGTCGGTACTGAGAGAATCAATTGATTGCATAAGTTCGTTACGAACTTCATCGATGTAGTTTTCAAGCACCTCTTTTTTCTTCTGAAGGTCTTTTCTAATCGTTTCAAATTCACCATCGTATTGAACGATATTTTCTCCGAAAATAAGATTTTTAATTGCTTCAATTTTCGAAGCAGAATCGACAGCCTCTTTTTCAGGTTCTTGTGTTGGTTTCTTTCCCATTACGTCAGTTTATTGTTATAAATCTAAGAAAAAATTAGGTAACAAATAGAATATGCCATTATTTAAGAATTTTTCATAAACTCTTCTGCCTTTTCTACCATTAGCTTACTGCCACAGATAAAAGGAACCCTTTGATGTAGTTCCGTTGGCATAATATCCAATATACGGGTAAATCCGTTACTAGCTTGTCCGCCCGCCTGCTCAGCTATATATGCCATAGGATTACATTCGTATAAAAGCCTTAATTTACCTTCCGGATTTTTAGATGTGTTTGGATAAATATAAATACCACCCTTTATCATATTTCTATGAAAATCAGATACTAAAGAACCAATATATCGCGAGGTATAAGGGCGATCTTCCTCTTCCTGCTGACAATATTTAATGTAGTTCTTAATTCCCTGAGGAAAATGAATATAGTTTCCTTCATTCACAGAATAGATTGTTCCGCTTTCCGGGATTCTCATATTGGGGTGCGATAAATAGTACGTTCCAATTGCCGGATTTAGCGTAAATCCGTTTACTCCATGACCTGTGCTATAAACAATCATTGTCGAGGTTCCGTAAACAATATACCCCGCTGCAACTTGTTTATTTCCCGGCTGCAGGAAATCTTCTAATGTTACCGGAGTCCCTGAGGGGGTTACTCGTCTATACACCGAGAAAATGGTTCCCACAGATACGTTAACATCTATATTTGAAGAGCCATCTAATGGATCAATTAAAACAACATACTTATTGTCATTCTTATTATTTCTTCCTTTAATTGTGATAAAATCATCTTCTTCTTCACTTGCGATCCCGCATACAATCTCACGATTAGTCAGAGTCTTAATAAACGCCTCATTTGCATAGACATCTAGTTTCTGCTGATCTTCACCCTGTATATTAGTGTCACCAACTGCGCCTAAAATATCTACAAGCCCGGCTTTATTTACTTCATGATTTACTACTTTGGCGGCAAGTCGAATTGAATTTATAAGACGAGAAAGTTCTCCTGAAGAGTATTGAAATTCACTTTGATTTTCAATTATAAATTCGCCTAGTGTCTGATTCTTTTTAGCCATTGCCTTGTTTTCGTGAATTTGAGACAAATATCGGGTTTTTTAAGAAAATGAAACGATATTTGTGAAGCAAAACCGCTTTTATGGAAATTACTGTCAGATTGGCAATCAAAGAAGATATGTCTGAAGTGCTTGGGCTAATTCGAGAACTTGCAATTTTTGAAAAGGAACCGGATGCTGTTGAGGTAACGGTAGAAGACTTACAAGAGTCCGGGTTTGGAAGTGACCCTTCATTTAAATGCTGGGTTGCTGAAGTGGAAAATGAAATTGTTGGGATGGCGCTTGTTTATTTTAGATTTTCTACTTGGAAAGGCCGAGTCGTTCATCTGGAAGATTTAGTGGTGAAACAAAATATGCGGGGTAAAGGTGTAGGTGAAGCACTCTACGAGACTGTATTGAAATATGGATACGACCAGGGGGTAAAAAGAGTGCAGTGGGAAGTCTTAGGCTGGAATGAAGGAGCTATACGATTTTATGAACGCAGTGGTGCCAAGGTTTTACGTGATTGGCATGTGGTACATATGGGAGAAAAAGAGTTAACAGATTTTGTAAAAGGAAAAAAATAAATTAACCATTCAATTCTTTTTACCTTAGTAAGAACGAACTATGAAAATTTTTAAATTTGGGGGCGCATCGATTAAAGATGCAGAAGGAATACGCAATGTCGCTTCGGTAATTAAAACCACGCAGGAGAGTAAGTTGGTTGTTGTTATATCGGCCATGGGTAAGATGACTAATGCTTTAGAAGAAGTGGTTTCCGGATATTTCTCTGACCCTTCAGATATTGAAAGTGCTTTAAGTGAAGTTTATGACTATCACAACAATATTCTGAAAAATCTATTTGCTGAAAATTCACACTCAGTTTATTCCGAAGTAAATACTATTTTCAAGGATCTAAAGAGATTTATTAAAAC
Organism: uncultured Ulvibacter sp.; assembly: GCA_965367015.1. Classification (GTDB taxonomy): domain Bacteria; phylum Bacteroidota; class Bacteroidia; order Flavobacteriales; family Flavobacteriaceae; genus CAXBES01. The sequence goes on along the minus strand of CBDUGY010000002.1, from coordinate 59,613 downwards.
GACAAAATCGAAAAATCACGCCTTCGTGTATGATCAAGTCGTAAGTCATGGAGAACTTTTGTCAACTGCCATTGTATCTGCATACTTCACTGAAGCAGGGATAAAAAATAACCAATTAGATGTTCGAACTTGTATAAAAACGGATGCTAATTACAGAGATGCAAAAGTAGATTGGGAAATTACTCTGGAACAAATAACGAATCATGTTGCTTCCAATGCAATTACAATTACACAAGGTTTTTTAGGTGCAGAAACCACCAATAACTTTACTACTACTTTAGGGAGAGAAGGTAGTGACTATACTGCTGCAATATTTGGTTACTGTCTCAATGCTGAAAGTGTTACAATTTGGAAGGATGTTCCCGGAATTTTGAACGCAGATCCAAGATATTTTAATAAAACAACTCTGCTAAACCATATATCATATCGTGAAGCGATAGAATTGGCGTTTTACGGGGCTTCTGTTATACATCCAAAGACTTTACAACCGCTTCAGAGAAAGGAAATACCCCTTTTTGTAAAATCATTTTTAAATCCTTCGAAATCGGGAACTTGTGTAGGTAAAGGTGTAACTCTGGACCCACAGATTTCCTGCTTTATATTAAAGAAAAATCAGGTGCTCATCTCGCTGTCTTCTTTAGACTTTTCATTTATGATGGAAGATAATATTGGCGAGGTTTTTAAACTGCTGCATAAATATAAAATGAAGGTTGAACTAATTCAAAATTCTGCAATTAGCTTTTCGGTGTGTATTGATAATAAGTACAATAATTTAGAGCTGCTGTTGTCCAAATTGCGATCAAATTTTAGAGTAAGTTGGAATGAAGGCGTTACACTTTATACCATAAGACACTCTGTCCCTTCAGAGATTAAGGCATTAATAAAAGATAAAATAGTGCTGCTGAAGCAAGAAAGCCGGGAAACTGTTCAGCTGGTTATTAAAGAATAGTCTGGAAAGGTTTCGCTATATTTGTGATTAGCAACAACCAAAAAATTTCATGGGATTAGTTAATGCAAAAGAGGTAGCAAAGGCTATTAACGTCGATAAATTTGGCTTTATTGGTACCGCGATTGGCTGGACACTCATGAAAGTCTTAAACATTACGACGCTCAATAAAATCTACGACAAAAAGAAGCATTTAAAGGACTTGGAGTTTATAAATGCACTACTTGATGAGTTTGAAGTAAAATTTGAGATTCCGGAGGAGGATCTGAAAAGGATTCCTAAGTTGGGACCATTTATTACTATTTCTAATCATCCCTTAGGAGGGATTGACGGAGTTTTACTCTTAAAATTATTGCTAGAACACCGCCCTGATTTCAAAGTTATCGCTAACTTTTTATTACATCGTATTGAGCCATTAAAGCCCTTTGTCATGCCCGTCAATCCGTTTGAGGACAGAAAAGACGCAAAATCTAGTTTGCAAGGGTTAAAAGCTGCATTGCAACATCTTCAAGATGGTCATCCATTAGGAATATTTCCGGCGGGAGAAGTTTCTACTTATCGCGATGGAAAATTAGTTGTAGATCGACCCTGGGAAGAAAGTGCGATGAAGATTGTGAAAAAAGCTAATGTTCCCGTAGTACCTATATATTTCCACGCAAAAAACAGCAAGCTCTTTTATCGGCTCGCTAAGATGAGTCCCACGTTGCGTACGGCTAAATTACCGTCTGAATTACTAACGCAAAAGGAACGTATCATCAAGGTGAGAATTGGAAATCCGATTCCAATTAAAGATCAGGAAGAACACGAATCTTTGTCAGATTTTACCGAATTTCTTCGGAAGAAGACATACATGCTCGCAAATCCTTTTCAGAAGAAAAAACTAATAGATACCATTCCGAAAACGATAAAGTTTCCGAAGCCACCTAAAAAAATCGCCGGAGCTATATCTATTGAAGCTATGGAAGCAGAAATAGAAGCGCTTCGCGAAAAAGACAAACGCTTACTTATTAGCAAGAATTACGAAGTTTTTCTGGCACAAGCCGAATTTGTACCTAATATCTTACAAGAAATAGGGAGACTACGGGAAATTACTTTTAGAGAAGTAGGAGAAGGAACTAATAACTCTACCGATCTCGATAAATTCGATTCGTACTATCACCATATGTTTTTATGGGATAACGAAGCGCGAAAAATTGCCGGAGCGTACAGAATGGGTCTGGGTTCTAAAATCTTTCCACAATATGGTATCGATGGTTTCTATTTACAAGATCTCTTTCGTTTCGAACCGGAACTATATCCTATGATGAAAGAATCCATCGAAATGGGACGCGCTTTTATTATTAACGAATATCAACAGCGGCCCATGCCATTATTCTTGCTTTGGAAGGGAATTGTTCATACTACGTTACGCTACCCGGAGCATCGTTATTTGATAGGGGGAGTGAGTATAAGTAATAAGTTTTCAGAATTTTCTAAGTCTTTGATGATTGAATTTATGAAATCCAATTATTACGATCCATATGTAGCTCAGTATATCAATCCTAAGAAGGAATATAAAGTAAAACTTAAGGATGCAGATAAAGATTTTATTTTTGACGAAAGTGAAGCCGATCTGAATAAATTTGATAAAATAATAGATGAGGTTGAGCCGGGAAGTCTTCGTCTTCCGGTACTCATTAAAAAATATATCAAGCAGAATGCAAAAGTAGTTGCTTTTAATGTGGATCCCTTATTTAATAATGCTGTCGACGGTTTAATGTATATTAGAATCGCCGATCTTCCTGAAAGCACCGTAAAGCCTGTGATGGAAGAGTTTCAAGCCGAATTGGAACGGAAATATGCCAATGGACAGAAAGAGGAGGAATAGTAGCTTTATATAATTTTCTTTAATAAATGACAGCAACAACCATTGACGAGGTCATCGAACAACTAAATGAGATAATAAGCTCTGAATCGATTAAGGGATCATCAATGGCTTTCTTTCCTGTGCTGTATAAACAAGTGACCGAGCGCATCAAATTTGGAATTATTAATAACGAATTTGAGAACAACCAACGTATGGAAAAACTTGACGTGTTGTTTGCAAATAGATATATACTGGCCTATCGAGAATTGCAAGATGGAAGGCAACCGTCTCAAAGTTGGCAAAAAGCCTTTGACGCTACAAAACAAAATAATCTTTTAATCATGCAACATCTACTATTAGGGATAAACGCACATATTAATTTGGATCTCGGAATTGCGGTAGCTGAAACTGTTGGTGAGGAGGGGAGTTTATTCGATTTTGAAAATGATTTTAACAAAATCAACGAGATATTAGGCAGTATGATTAACGAAGTTCAGGATCGAATTGGTAGAGTCTCTCCACTTTTTTATCTGCTCGAGACAATAGGAAAAGGGAGAGAGGACAAGGTTGTAAGCTTTAGTATCAATATTGCTAGAGATGGCGCATGGTTATTCGCAAATCAGTATCATATTTCGCCTAATAAATTGGATGAGGTAAAGAGGAGAGATCATGTTATAGCTGAGTTGGCGACCAAATTAATTACCTCAAACAGTCGATTACTTCGATTTACAATTAAGATTATTCGTTTTTTTGAAACAAAAGATACTCATCGAGTAATTTCTGTTTTAAACGAAGGCTGATATTATCATTCTGAAGTCAGATTCTTTTTTGCCATAATCTTTTCCTCCAGATTAATGCTCCTTTTACTACCGGGTTCTGCCACATCATCTATTAAATGTAGGAGTTTGACTGTATTTTCAATCTGAGCATTTGATAGGTTCAAATAATTCTGGATACATTCATTATGAACCGATCTTATATCTTCGAGGCGAAGTCCCTGTGTATTTTGAACTTTTTGATTGATTACTTGATTTTGAACAGACATAGCACTTTTATCAATTAGATCGTTTAACCAGGCCAACATCCCTATTGTTAATTGGGCGTAATTAGATCTACTATCCTGCATTTTTAATGGTGGATCTTTTAATAATAGGGTTACTATACTAAGCATTCCGAAACCTCCGAAGGCAGTTGCTAAAAATTCCTCTCCGATATAACCAAAATAGATGGCAAACCCAATTAATATAAAACCCAGTAAAAAGGTAAGTGAGAACATCCATTTTATGATACCTTGTACGCTACTACTTTCAACAAGGGTCTTTATAAGGGACTCTTTTAAGCGTTCTATAAGGACGAAGGTATCTACAGCAGATTTTCTTTGGTGACCTGCTAATTTAGCCTCTGCATTGGCATAGTCAACCTGGAGTTGCTGCAAGAGTACAATTTTTTCAATTGTCTCGGCTGGAAGATTCTCTGCTTCCAGTTTTTTGGGGTCGATAGCTTCTTCTGTGGAGAAAATTTTATCAATAATGATTTGAATAGTATTCATGATGCATGTCTTTAGAATGTTGAGACGAATTATTTAATAAACATCGTAACTATTTCAATATGTCATCAAAAGAATTTACTACAAAGGGCGTTTTTTTATCATTCCACCCTTTGCATCTTTTATACTTTGCATTATTACAAAAGCATTTTTATCGATTTTATCCACTTCTGTTTGAAGCCTAGCCAGCTCCAAACGTGTTATTAATGTATAAATTATATCTGTATCTTTCAATCTGTCGCCTCGTTTTCCGAACCCCCTTTTACCATTATAAATAGTACAACCTCTTCCCATTTTTTCGATGACTGCGAGCCGTATTTCTTCACTGAAATCTGAAATAATAGTTACTCCCACATATTCTTCAATTCCAGATACCACAAAATCAACTGTCTTAGATGCTGATAAATACGTTAACATAGCGTACAAAGCGGTCTCGACAGAGAATATATAGGCAGCTACGCCGAAAATTATGACATTAAAGAGTAAGATTACGTCACCAATGGTTACATGTGCTTTTTTACTGATATAGATCGCCAATACTTCTGTGCCATCAATTACCGCACCGCCTCGAATTGACAGTCCGATACCCGCACCTAAAAAAAATCCGCCAAAGACAGCAATTAATAGAGAATCATCTGTGATTATGGGAAGTTCAATGAAGTGAACTGAGACTGCTAAGATTATAATTGCTAACAAACTCCGAATTGCAAATTGCTTTCCTATTGTATTATATCCAAGTGCAATAAATGGAATATTGATAAGTACTAAAAAAATTGCCAGCGACAGACCGGTAATTTCAGTGAGAATTAATGAAATTCCGGTAACACCTCCATCAATAAAAGCATTTGGAAGCAGAAAACCTCTCAAACCAATGCAGGCACAACCAACACCCACAAGTATGAGAGAGCTCTCTCTAATTAAATGTTTAAATTCAACTAAAGTCTCCTTAAACGTTTTGTCAAATTGTTTTTTGGGTACCGGAAACTTCTTGTTTCTGAATTTATTTTTCGTAGCCTGGGTAACTATAAATTGAAAGATACCGTTCATTCTGTTTTTTTACTAAACTACTAAAAAAACAGTGAAAGCTATTTAAGATGTGGTGATATATATTTGTTTTTTCGCAGAGCAGAAATTATTTATTTTTTCAATAATTCATCTGAATAATCATGTGTAATTCGTTTATTATTATTTGTGGTGGTTAGCACAACGGTAAGATTTAATTCTGAGAAATACCCTCAGGACTTAGAGAGAGAAATTTTTCTCAACTTAATGTTGGCAATACTTTAAAGATTAATGCTTTCCGTAATGTCATCAACGGTACTAACACACAGTAAATTTTAGCTAAACAAAATTCTTTCCATACAGCGAACGAATAATCATAAAGACTCCATATAGTGCCAAACCGAGCGCTATTGCCCCCAATAGGAACAGTCCAAACTCATCCTGTATATAGGTAAACGCATCTTTTTTGCCTATCTGCTCAATTTGGCCGGTAAAAGAGGCTTTTAAGAATAGGTAAGCCATAATACAACTTACCACCCCTCTCGAAATGATACCTATATTTCCAGCTCGTATGAGCCATTTTTTGGATATGTTAGGTAATTCGGAAGCTTCTACTTCCTCCTTGAATTTTCCCTTATATGCGTGATAGAATTCATACAATCCTTTTCCTAAAAGAACAATACCAACTATAATGGCAATCACTTGCCCGGCTTCCGAAGTAAATATTGTAGCAAATAAATCACTTCCGGTCTTGCTATCGTCCATGGCTCCGGTTAGGATGCTCACAGCAATATAGATGAGAAAAGAGTAAAACAATGCACTAAAAAAATAGGCAACTTTTTTTACAATCTTTTTTGCCTTTTTCGTTGAGGATTCATCCGATTGAAAAATTTGATAGAGGCGCCAAAATACGTATCCGCTAAGACCGATACAAATTCCAATAAGTAGAATTTTTCCGAAAATTTGTTCTGAGATAAATTCTATCGCATTCCGACTACCGGCCATTCTCCCACCAAGGCCGAAGGCTGACATTGCGGTAAGTATTCCTATTAATAAATATAAAATACCTTTTGTGGCGACACCAAAACTTGCAAAATGGTCTTTCTTCTTTTTCATTCAAATAATTTCAACTTGATATTTAAACTATCGATATTCCGGATTTTCAAAGTTCCAGCGTGTGCCATCGTCCCATTCTGCTCTCGAATTTCCGTAAGATGGATAACCGCTTTGATCTTTAAGTATTTTTGCTAAATGTAGCAAATTGTAGGTCATAAATGTAGTGTTGCGATTAGTGAAATCATTATTTTTTGCCCCACTTTCCTCATCGTTATAACTTGGTCCGGGTCCCGCTTCTCCAATCCACCCACAATCTGCCTGAGGCGGAATGCTGTATCCTATGTGTTGAAGGGCGTATAGAGTACTCATAGCGACGTGTTTTATTCCATCTTCATTACCGGTAATGATACATCCGCCAACTTTTCCGTAGAAATAATATTGCCCTTTTTCATTTCGCCTTCCACTCTCACCATACAAACGCTCGATAAGTTGTGTAGCCAGTGAAGATTTTTCACCCAACCAAATTGGTGTTCCGATTATTAGAATATCTGCGTCCTTGACTTTTTTCCAAAGCTGGGGCCATTCGTCTGTGTCTGCGCCATGCTCTGTCATGTCGTGATAAACACCAAATGCCACGTCGTGATTTGCCCATCTCAGGTACTCTACGGTGACGCCTTCGGATCTCATGATTTTAATGGAAACATCCATCAAAGCCTGAGTATGACTCATTTGTGGAGATTTTTTAAGTGTACAATTGATGTAAAGTGCTTTTAAGTTCGAGAAATCTGGTTTCATAGTTTCTATTTTAGAGTTGTAATCTTTTAAGTCGGAATCTTATAATTTAATTACATCATTAATGTTCGCGATCTTAAACCCGTTTTGCAGAACTTTTTCTGAGGCAACGCTCGACGGGTTGATTACCGGATTAGTATGGTTAAAATGAATAAAATAAATTTTTTCTTTTTCTACGGAAGGGAGTGATTCGAACAAGGCCATACTTTCTATAATAAAAGGATGAGGTATTTCTGAAATATCGCGGGTATTTATTTCGTTTCCGTCGTAAAAAGTAGCATCAATGAAAGCATAATCTACATTTTTAATTGCTTCGGAAACATTTTCTTCCCATTCCGACCATTTATCAATATCTGGAATAAACAAGACAGATTTACTAGGCCCCTCTATTCTGTAACCTACTGTTTCTGAAAATTCGTCACGATGTGGAACGATGAAGGGAGTCACTTTCAAATTCGATGTTAACTGAAGAGTATTCTTATTCTGTAATTGTGATATAGCAATATTACTATTATTTACCAATTGACTCCAAGGTCCGTTGTTTTCCAGGAACTCTTTCATGCGGGGCATAGCATATACAGGTATTTCTGAGGCATTTGTTGCTTCCTTACCTAAGTACATTAGTCCGGAATAATGTCCAATATGTGCATGTGTAACAAAAATACCATCGGGGAGCTCAGTTTCGGAACCGGCAAATCGTTTTAATTTTTTTAGCTGGGTACCAATGTCGGGTGTAGCTTCAAAAAGATATGTTTTATTGTTTTCAGCATCTATTAATGCCAGTGAAACCACTCTTCGACGTACATTGGGATTGTCGAATAATTTGTTGCAACAATCTTTGTCACAAGCTATGTGTGGCGATCCGGCATCTTGGATAGTTCCTAAAATTACTAATGACGTAGAAGTAACCGGAGTAATCGTTTTAGATAAGACACTTATCTGGACTTTCTTCTCACTGTTATTATTTGAGCAAGATGACACTATTGCAAGCAGAAGGCTTCCGAATACGATCGGTGAAAGATAATTTGTATTGAAATATTTAAATATTCTCAATGGATCGTAATTTAGACGAAGTATTCATGTAATTGAACAATTTTGAACAATCCATTATATTCTCTCTTCCGTCGAACTTACAAAGAAGTGCCACCACCGCCGAGAGTCCGTTAAAAAGCAATTCTTTATCCTGCGGATTGTCTGGCCTTTTTGAACCACGTTTAAGAGGAAGTTCGTAACCACAGGCATTCAAAAAAGTCGCTTCAATCTGCAATAGTTCCATAGGTGAGTAGCCGTTGATTCGTCTACCAAATTTTTCGTTGACTATCCCAACATAGTTTAGTTGTAGAGAACCATGATAATTGGTTAGATGTTGCCAGGAATCGATATTATCGCAAATATTCCCAACAGCGCATGAGTGGCAATATTCTGGGTGTAAGGAGTTGTTGTGAAACGCAATGTAAAGTTTATTAATTGCGTTCTCCAGTCGCTTCGAAATATTCATAGCTCTTTTTTTGGTACTCAAAAGTTACAAAAAAAGTAGCTTTGGCGACTTTTCAAATCAGTAAAACTTGGTCGACAAGTAACAAGAAAGTTCTTATTGAGGTTCTATTATCAGGAATATGGCTGTAGTTTCTCCAATATTGAGTACTTCGTGCCATTCGATAAAGTCGTTCGAAAAATCGTATCCGTCAGGAATGTCGACTTCCCGCGTACCTGTTGTATCTGTTATTCGAAATTTACCTCCTGTAATAGTATAACCGAAATGTGCTTTGTGATAATGACGTTCATGCCCGACTCCGGGAGGAAAAGTACATTTTAAAACTCTCAACTTGTCATTGTCTTGTATTACTTCGCATACCTTTTGATTGTCCCAACCAGCTTCCAATGGATCGGGAAGTGAATTCTTGTTGTCACAACTTGTGTAAATAGATAAAATGAGGACTACACAAGCTCGAAGTGTATAAACCGGGAATTTGGAAAAGTTTTTTTTCAATATTTGGGACATATAATGATTCAACTACACATTTGCTCAATAATTACGGTTAACAAACCGGATATGTGCTCATTGGAAATAATTTCAAAATGATTTTTTCAAATATGGATGCTATAATGGCAAATATAAATCTTTAGAATTCTCTGCTAGTTTTTTTCTAATCTAACTTTAAAGGTATTGTTGCACATTCTCAATTCCCCGCATCAACAAATTTCTCTTAGGCGCTAATTTTAAGGCCAATTCATACTGTGCTTCCGCATCTTTATACCGCTTTTGGCTCAAGAGCCAATCGGCATATAGTTCGTGAGTGGGCTTCTGAATATGCGGTGGTCCGTAACTATAGCTGATGCTATTATTTAGATCGATAGATGTAAGGAAATACTCTTCAGCCTTAACTATGTCGGAGTTCAAATCGGCAAGTAATCCTTTCAGTTGACTCATTCTAATTTTCCCTTCAACAAGATCTCTCTGTGTGGCTTCCTCCCGACTTACATTTGAACATAGATTTGCGCTGCCTTGTGCCAGTACGAAAGTTTCTCTGTCGAGGTCTTTTTCCATCATTCCAATTACATCGTCTAATTTTTTAACATTCGAATTCGCATAAGCTTTCATCCCTTCCAAAAAATAATACTGCGAGCGCACTGAAATATTTAGGTCACTTATATCCACAGGAATCTCTGCTATATCACTATTCCATTCACTGGTTTCTACCAAATAAGTGCCCTTCAGAAACACCATATGAATCCGCGTGCGTATTGAAGGTTTTTCTTTAGTGAATTCGAACATTTCCTGAACCATAGACTTAGCTTCTTCTTTTTGATTGTTTTGGAGATAACCATATTCCAGCCAATGAAACGCATGATACCCTCTGGCGTCGCCATCGAGATTCTTTCGAAGCATTCTGTCAAGACTAGCTTGATACGAATCAATGTTAGATGCTATTACGTTGTCCCACATTCCCATGGCTACGAAGATATGAGAAGGCATGTGTAAGGCATGACTTGCATCGGGAGCAACTTTAGAATAAGCATGGGCTGCATCAATTGCTAGGGTTGCGTGCCCGGGATCATCGTATGAATGAATAAGGTAGTGCAGTGCTCCGGGATGTTTCGGATTTTCTTCCAAGATCCCCTGTGCAATTATTGCCCCTTTTCCATAAATTTCGTCATCACGTCCCTCTTGCACAGAACCCAACAGGGATAAGGCATAAAAAGCAGCTACTTCGTGGTTTTTTGGATATTTTTCGACTAGCTTTTCCATAAAATCTGAATACGCTATATCTCTATCGGGCTTATCCATTTTTGGCTTATACAATATATGAATTGCAGCAATCAAATCTTGTTCAAGCTGACTGCAACTACTGTGATAATCAATATTATCCAGATTAGCCAGTACCTTATCGGCCTCTTCAAAATCCTGTTCCGACCAAAGGCTGTGGTTATGTGTCATAGCCTCACCCCAGTAAGCCATCGGCATTGCTGGATCTAATTTTTGTGCTTTCTGAAATGCCTCCCGGGCATCTTCGTATTCAAAAGAATGTAAAAGTAAGAGCCCTTTTTCAAACTGTTGCTTCGCTGCTTCTGATCCGGTAACATTGATACGGACTGTTCCCAATTGGTCTTTGGACTCCTGAGTGTCTTTACATGAAATGAAGCTTATGAATAAAGCAAGGACGAAAATATTCTTTAAAGAAAACATAATTAGTTGTTTAGTAATATTGAATAAATATAAGATTTAATGACTGAACCAACTTTTCTTGATATCAAATGCTAGTGATAAATTTTATACTACCATTTCAAGGTTGTGCCCACAATCCCTTGTTCAACTCATCAGATAGAAAAGAGCGATTTTGAAGCCTGCCAAATTATAGATAGAAGGCAATACATTATGAAAATTTACCGGGTCTTTTAATTTTTTCAAACTGGCTTTAATATAAAATATTGTCTAAAGTCCAATCCAGTCTTTTTTCCATCATGGTAAAATTACAGTCTGCAAAGAAAATCTCATATACCTCTCTTCGAAAATCGGAGAGCTCTTTACTACTGTACATATGCATATGAATATTTCTATCCACTCTTTTAAGTCTTTTCTTTTCGGAATCTTTGCTAAATTGCTTGTATATTTTATCGAAAGTGTCTTTAGAAACCTTAGATTTTATCATTGCTAGTTCTTCTTCACTTTCATCTTCGTCGGCATTTGCGCAGAGTAATAAAATATACGTTTGCAATTCAGTTTTGGTCCAGTTAGTTGATTTAGCTGTCATATTTTTTTATGTTGTTTTATAAATTATTGCCAAGAATTAGTTAGCTGAATTCAAAAATGTAAATAAAAGTAAACAAAGTCGCTGGTAAGAGATGGGTGTTATTGAAATTATGTCGCTAAAAAGTACTTCAATGTAACAGATTAAAATACAAAACCATTCATCTAAAATAAAAAAACCTCATTAAGATGCTTCTCGATGAGGTTTTTAATTAAAATATATGTTCATTTAGGGGGTGTTAGCGACCAACCTTGTGACACTAGTAGATTACTCATATCATAATAATAGACAATACGGGAAATTTTTCCATTTTCAACCGTACTAGCAGTATGATACCGAACTGTGGATACCTTTCCATTTTCTTTATTGGTAATTGTATTAACTCCCCAAGTCAAGACCCATTCTCCTTCATTCCAATTTTCAGTAACCTTAACAGGAAGGTAAAGGTCATTGGAAATAGAATGTTTGTAGTTCTTAATACTTTCTGTAAAATACTCACGATGTTGTTTAGTGGTTAACGAGTCTTGCCCGCCTCCAAGACCGTAAACCATGGCATTTTCAGCCAGGTATGAAGTCATCTTTGAGGCGTCACCACTTTGCAGCGCAGCTACATAATCTTTTACAATTTTTACCGAAGCTTCTGCATTTTTAAATTCTAACGTCGCATTCTGGGCACTCGATACAGAGTACGTCATAGTTAATGCCAATATAATTAGCATTTTGAGCTTAAAAGTTTTCATAATTTAATGTGTTTTATGGTTGAACATCTTCTCTAAAGAAGTAGGTTCTGTTAGTTAGTTAAATATACAAAATATAATAAGCTGTATTGTAAGTAGTTATACGTAGTTTCGAAACTAAACAGGTAGGTTTTCGGCTACAAAAATCTTGCAATAGGCCTTTATTTCGTCTCTCGCTTTCGCAAAAGCTTCTCTCATTTCTTGTTTATTACCAACGAATTTCGAGGGGTCATAAAAATTTTGATGTAATCTTTTTGCCTTAGGTGCAGCGATGTAGGGACAGTTTTCGTAGGCATGATCACAAACAGTGATAATAAAATCCCATTCAATACCATCGTATTCATCTACATGATTTGAGGTGTGATGTGAAATATCTATTCCATCTTCTGCCATAGTCTCTACGGCGCCGGGATTGAGACCATGAGTTTCTATTCCAGCACTGTAAATAGTTGCTTTTCCTTCAGAAAATTTTTCGAGATATCCATGTGCCATCTGGCTGCGACAGCTGTTACCAGTACAAAGGACTAAAACTTTTTTCATACAATTTCCCGCGAAAACGGGTATCTTTTTATGTTAAACTTACTTTTCTTTATTAGGAGTACCAACAATTATACTCCTGCGCTCCATAATTACATTGTCATACCATTTCCCTTCGCGTTGTGCAATTTTCTCGCGAATTCCAACGATTCGGAAACCACAGTTTTCGTGTAGCTTTATACTTGCGATATTTTCTGGAAAAATGCCGGCCTGAAGCGACCAAAATCCATTATGTTCACTTTCATTAATTAGATGTGCCAGCAAAAGTTGACCTAATCCTTTGCCCTGATACCTTGGGTCAACGTAGATTGTATCCTCCGCCACACCACTATAAACAGCTCGCTTCGAGACAGCACTTAAGGCACACCATGCGAGTATACGATCTTGGTCCACGAGAACATACCGACAAACTTTCAGAAACTTTTCATTAAATTGAGTCCAGGAAGGAGCGAAAGTTTCAAATGTTGCAAATCCGGTGGAGATGCCTTCAGAATAAATTCTTGCAACTTCTTCGTAATTCTTTTCTTTTAATAGCTCAACTTTCATTTAACAACAGTCGCCACCCGGCGCACAACAAGCTGATTCCGCAGAGATTTCAACGGTTTCGGGTACCCCACAGGTTTCTTTCGCCTTACAATCGGTTTTTTCAACGGCTAATTTAAACAGAAGATTATTCTCGCGTATTTCGTAATCATTAACAAATAATTGTGCTGTATGAAATAAAGCATTGCTATATTCAAACTTCACTTCCGAATTAAGATCGTAAGACTTCATTGTTCCTACTTTTTTAAGAATACCCAGCGCTTTAAATATGCTCATGAACTCAGTTTTACCCAATTCGGAAGGGCTTTCCCATAATTGAATGATTGTTTCATTCCAAGTATCGGAATTAGCACCACAATCAACCGAATCGATTTTTATATGTTTTACTTCCGTTATATGATAGTTAGCGCCAACCAACTGGTTGGGGAGGTATTCAAAAAGAAGTGATTTATCTTTATGTGCCTCGAGGACTTCAAATAATTCTTGAGTTTTCATAATTCTAAAATTTAAGATTAGCTACACTTATCGGCTGTCGTTTCAAAGAATTCCTGAAATAAATTCTTTAATTCGTACAGACGGTCTAGATTGATTCGATAATATTGGCTCTTTCCTTCAAACTTACTTTTTAACAAACCGGCTTTTTTAATTACCTGCAGATGCTGAGAAGTCGTAGGTTGTGAAAGTTTAATTTTTTCTGAAATATCCTTGCACAAACAACCTTCGCAGTCGCCAATGTAGTTAAGAATAGAGATCCTGGCTGGATTCGACAAGACTTTAGCGTAGTCGGCCAGTTTATTTGCCTGCATTGGATGAATGTGTCGTTTTGTAACTCCCATGGCTTTAATGATTATAAACAGTTGATTAATAAAGTGATCACTGTCTAATTATTATATTGCAATATTACGATGTTATTTTTAAATAAAAAAGCCTTCATACATTTTTCTGAAGGCTTTTAGGTTTTTAGAACCAAGGTTTTTTGTTCTTTTGATAAGTTTCAAAGAACTCTTCATCACTTTTGGTCAGATAAATTATACCCTCAATTAGCCCTACAATTCCTGTAGCCATTAGAATAAAACTACCAATGATTATACAGGTAGTTACGACCCCTATTAAGCTTACCACCAATAAAATGATCCCTTCTTTATTATAACCCAGAATGAACTTATGAACACCGAAGGCTCCCAAAACAATCGCAAGAATACCGGCAATCATTTTCTTATTATCCTGATTATTGGTTACCTGGTTCCAGCTCTCTTTGAATTCATTTGCAGTACTTTTGGCTTCTTCTTTAAATTCTTTAGCAGTTTCCTTGGCGTCGTTCGAGGCCTCATTAGCCTCGTTTTCAATTTTATCGCCTAAGTTGTCGTTGTTTTCGTCACTCATGATATTAATTTTTTGGTTGGTTATATATTGATATCCATAAAACTACAAAAATTATCAGAATGCACTATCTATAGGTTCCCATAATTCAATTTTATTTCCTTCGGGATCAAGGATCCAACCAAATTTCCCGTAATCATACTCTTGCATCTCCCCAACTATGGTTACACCTTCCTTTTTTAGCACCTTTAGGAGTTCCACTAAGTTTTCAACCCTATAGTTGAACATAAAATCTTTTTTAGATGGATCGTAGTATTTAGTGTCTTCAGGAAAAGGGCTCCACTGTGTCGAACACTTCTTTCCGTTTTCGTCTTTCCACCAAAAAGTACAACCATAATCGTCTGTATTAAAGCCTAAATGCTTCTTGTACCATTCTTTAGCCGCTTTGGGGTTATTCGATTTAAAGAATAATCCGCCGATACCCGTAACTCTAGTTTTCATACTTATATATTTACCATTTTTTCATTTCAACCCATGATCTTTTTAAAAATTCCTTTAACACCGATCTGTCTATGTCGTCTAATCTTTTGACGTATAAACAACCTTTGCCTGTTTTATGTTTTCCAAGAGATTGCATTAACTCCGTTTCCTTCTCGAAACCGCTGATTGCATAAATTGAGATATTCTGTTTTCTTGGTGAAAAACCAATCTTGAACCATTCTCCCGTTGAAGTTTTCCCCCTATAAGTGTATTTGCCATAGCCAATAATGGATGATCCCCACATTTTTGCCTTTTCTCCGGATATATTTTCCATAATTTTCAACAACTCCTGAAAATCAGGGAACCGTTCTTCCTCCTTGAAAGTTTCAAGGAATTTCAACACATTGGCATCATTTTCTGTAGTCTTAGGTGTGTACATTTTTTTATTGGTGTATTACCGAATTAGATAGTTTTTACCCTTCTAAAGTTATGTAAATTTCTCAAGAATCTTATTTACAATAACTTGTGCCAATTTTTCCTTACTTTCTACTGTCCATCCGGCTATATGCGGACTCAGCAACACATTCTCTAACTGAAGTAATTCCTGCAAGGGTTTAGGTAGCTCTTCGGAAGTAAATAACGATTCGAAAGAGCTTTTTTCATACTCCAACACATCCAGACAAGCCCCTAATACTTGTCCGCTTTTTAAAGCGACTATGAGATCTTCAGTAATTACACTTTTACCTCTGGCGGTATTGATAAACCAAAATGGTTTTTGAAATTTTTGAATAAATTCTGTACACACCATTTTATCTGTGAGGGGAGTCCAGGGTGTATGTAGACTCAAAACGTCGGCTTTTTGCTGAAGGATCTCCATCGAAACTTGTTTGGCGTTGACATCACCAACATTTTCTTTAATATCACAGCATAAGATTTCACAATCGAAGCCTTTAAGCTTTTTAGCGAATGCCTTACCCATATTCCCATATCCTATTAAACCAACCGTTTTTCCTTGTAATTCAATACCGCGATTATCTTCCCGATTCCATTGCCCTTGACGCACTTCAGCGTCGGCTTTGAGCAAATTATTGAACAGGGCTAAAAGCATCCCCAAGGCGTGCTCAGCCACGGCATTTCTATTACCCTCAGGCGCCGAAAATAAACTAATACCCTTCTTTTCAGCGTAAGGGAGATCTATACTTTCTAACCCGGCTCCAACGCGCGCAATGAATTTTAGATTTGTGGCAGCATCTAAAAACTGTTTGTCGATCTTAAACCTACTGCGAATTATAATTCCGTCGTAATGATCAATGAGTTCCTCAATCGCATGCTTGGGTGAAGTGTAATCTTCGTGATTTACAAAACCGGCATCATTGAGTTGCGCTATTAATAATGGATGATTTTTATCGAGATGAAGTATTTTCAAAAAATTATATTTTAGGGTATTCGGTCTGGGTTTTTTCGTCAATGACATTGCCGGTATGGGCAGTAGAGAGTTTTTCAAATAGCAAAAGATGCACTTCAGCATTATTTTGGGTCTTCGGACAATGTTCTACTCCCTTTGGAACAACAATTATTTCACCCTCTTTTACAATTTCAACCTTATTCCTGAAATGCATTTCGAGTGTGCCTTTCTGTACGTAAAATAACTCGTCTTCATCTTCGTGTTTATGCCAAACAAATTCACCTTTAATTTTGGCAAGTAGAACTTGCATATCATCTACCACCGCAATCTGATGTGGATGCCAGTGTTTGCTGAAAGTAGAAAGTTTTTGCTGAATGTTAATGGGTTTCATAGAAGCTAAGGTACAAAACAAAACCTACTAAATTTTCCAATATACTGACTAGAAAATCATACTTATCTCTTCAGGAATTACCATAGGACGCATTGTTTTCCCATCTAATAAACACCACAACGTTTGAGCTTCAACAATAGTTTTGTTGTCTTTAAGCCGACTGATTTTATAATGGCGTTCACTTTTTACACCTTCATTCTTGTCGATCCAGGTAACTATTTCGAGTTCGTCACCCTCAAATGCCGGCGCTTTGTAGCTTATAAAATGATTAAGGACTACCCAAAGGTACTTTTTTCGCTGTGCTTCAGAAGTTTTAGAAAGCCAATGAACTTCGGCTATATCAATACACCATTGCAAATAAGCGATGTTATTTACATGATTCATCGCATCAATTGCTTCAGAAGGAACTATAAATTGTTTTGTATATTTTTCCGAAGTCAAAATCCGAGTATAATTTTCGACAGGTAGAAAAAGAGGAAAATCCCAAAAATATCATTACTTGTAGTAATAAATGGTCCTGTTGCAATGGCAGGATCAATTCCTCTTCGATCTAGAATAATAGGAACAAAAGTTCCAATAAGTGCCGCTACAATAATTACTGAAAGCATTGACAATGCAATGGTAAGTCCAACAAGTTGATCTAAACCAGCAATATAGCCGTACACAATTACCAATAATCCTAGTGCGGTTCCATTGATAAGTGCAAGGCCAACTTCCTTAAGAAGCCTGTTAAACAGACTTCCTTTTACGTTGTCATTTGCTAATCCTTGTACTATTATGGCACTCGATTGAACACCAACATTTCCTGCCATCGCCGCTATAAGTGGAGTAAAAAAGAACAGTATAGGGAACTTAGATAAGGCTTCTTCAAAACCTTGCATGATGTATACACTTCCTAATCCACCAAATAGTCCTAAAACCAGCCAAGGAAGTCGGGCACGCGTTAACTGCCATATGCTATCATCTGCTTCCACGTCTTTAGATATACCCGCAGCCATCTGATAATCTTTTTCAGCTTCATCTTTAATAAAATCTACAATATCATCGATGGTAATTCGCCCGACCAGAATGCCTTGTTCATCTACTACAGGAATTGCCTCAAGATCATATTTTTGCATTATTCTGGCGACTTCTTCATTTTCGGTATGAACAGTGACATAATCTACTTTTGGGATAAAGACTTCGCTTATCTTAGTTTTTTCTGAAGCGGTTAGCAAATCTTTTAAGCTTAGTCTTCCCGTTAGTTTTCCTTCCTTATTCGTTACATAAATTGAATGAACGCGGGTTACATTTTCGGCTTGTCTGCGCATTTCGCGCACGCAACCAGCTACAGTCCAGGTTTCCTTCACTTGAACTAATTCTTTTGCCATCAGCGCTCCCGCAGTATCTTCAGCATAATTTAAAAGCTCTACGATATCTGCGGCATGTTCTTCATCCTGAATCTTATCGATAACCTTTTTCTGAATATCCTCATCTAATTCGGCTATAATATCGGCCGCATCATCGGTATCCATTTCTTCCAACTCATTTGCAATCTCTTTAGGAGAGAGCCGGTCTAGAATTTTTTCACGTACATCATCGTCCAGCTCCATAAGAGCTTCTGAACTAAGATCCGTTTCCAGTAACTTAACGAGATAGGTAGCATCATCACTTTTAAGTTCTTCCAGTAACTCTGCTATATCAGCAAAGTGGAGTTCTTGTAATTGCTCACGCAGTGCGCTACCGTCCTTTTTGGCGATAAGCTGCTCGATAATTTCTATAAATTCAGTCGTGAGTTGAAATTGCATCTTCCTCTAATTTAAGTGTCAGTGCTATAAATTCGGTCACTGAGAGTTGTTCGGGACGTTGCCCAAAGATAGCATCTTCTTTTATTTTATCTGAAAGATTAAATGATTTTAGACTGTTTCGCAGTGTTTTTCGGCGTTGCTGAAAAGCAGTCTTTACAACTCGGTAAAGCATTTTTTCATCGCAAGGGATTTTATAATCTGTTTTTCTGGTAAGGCGGAGCACACCGCTATCAACTTTGGGTGGAGGATCGAAAACAGATGGAGGCACTGTAAAAAGGTAGTCGGCATCATAAAAGGCTTGGGTTAAAACCGATAGAATACCATAAACCTTACTGCCTTCTTTTGCGCAAATTCGTTGCGCAACTTCCTTTTGAAACATCCCCGTAAATTCCGGAATTTGTGCTTTATTTTCAAGAGTCTTAAATACTATCTGCGTTGAAATATTATAGGGAAAGTTGCCTGTAATACCGAATGGTTCATCTCCAAAGATATCTTTCAATTCATATCTTAAAAAATCGGCTTCTAGCAACTGAAGGTTTTCGTTTGGATAGTTAGCTTCTAAAAAAGAGATGGATTCAGTATCCAGATCCATTGCAACCAAATCGATATCTTTTAATAATAGGTATTTTGTTAACACCCCCATGCCCGGACCTATTTCCAAAACATTTCTATACCCTTGCAGTTGAAGAGTATTGGCAATTTTTTCGGCAATAGATTCATCTCTTAGAAAATGTTGTCCTAAATGTTTTTTGGCGCGAACGGATTTGCTCATTTAAAATAGTGATTAATGCAATTTTATGGTGATCAACTGAAGGCTTTAAATATACCAACTTTACGAACAATAGGTACATCTTTTATACGATAATCTGTTGTGTTTCAATTGCAAAATTCTGCTACTTTTTGTTTTTAGTTAATCATTTGAGCGATAAAACCTACCATTTTAACAAATATATGTAAGAAAATACTGTTTAATAAAATATTGATTTTATATTCGATCTAACCTTATGTAATTATCGACCCAAATCTTCCTAGTAGAATCAAAGCACTAGAAGATGAAAATTTATTACAGTTTAATCGTAGCAATTGCCCCCCTTACATTTCTTTTTGCACAGCCCATGGTTTCAAATTATGGAGATAATTTTTCTTTTGAGGAGGAGAAACAAATTATCGCGGATGTTTATGAAAAGAAACTGGGGGACAATGGCTTTAAGTTCGAATCTGTTACTACAGGTATCAACACTAAATATTCTGATTACGGAATTGGATTTTTTAAAAATAAGTTCATTTCTTATTCGGCACGAAAGATTGGGGCACTGGCCAGAAAAGATCCAAATACAGATGAACCGTTTACAAAATTATTTTGTTCAGATATTATTAATGATTGGGATCTCGACAGACCATTATTGTTTTCATATATCCTTAATAAAAACGAAAATTTAGGGAGTCTTACTTTCTCCAAAGATGGTAACACTTTATATTTTACTAAAAATAAAGACGGAAATACAAAGAGATTTCAACTCTACAAAGCTGAAATGGATTCCGAGAAAATGGGCAGGTGGAAAAATATTGCTCCAGTTACCTTTAACAATGTAAATTATTCTATAGAGAATCCTCATATTAGTCCGGATGGTAAAACAATGTATTTTGCTTCAAATATGCCGGGTGGAGTTGGAGGATTCGATATTTATCAAGTGGAAATTTTAGAAAAAGGCAAATTCGGAGATATTGTTCCTATCAAAGGTTCGATAAATACGAAAGAGGACGAAAAATTTCCTCATACATCAGTCGACGGGAAATTTATGTTCTTTTCTTCCAAAGGACATGAAAATGAAGGAGGTTTCGATGTATTTAAAACACGACGAACCAAAAATGGCTATGTCACAATAGTTAATTTGGGAAATACAATCAATACCGAAAAGGACGAAATTGCGTTTATACCAGCGACCGATAAGATTGGATATATTACTTCAAACAGAGATGGCGGTAACGGACGTTACGACATATATAAAATTACAGAATACGTAAAATCACAGAAGGTAACCGGTCACGCTGTCGATTATGAAAGTGGAGCATTACTGTCTGATGTTCGCGTAAGACTTATAGATACCGACGGTACCGAAGTGGGTGTAGCGAGAACCGATCTTAATGGGGTTTATACATTTCCTATTTCCTCCTTTGAATACTATACGGTTGTCGCAGATAAGGAAGGGTACTTTTCTGGATCAACGATATTTAATACCGATAATGTTAATAGTGTGGAAGACGCCAATGTCTCCTTAAAGATTAAAGTTGTAAACAAACCATCTACTGAAATTTTTAAACCAATACGAATCAATAATATTAATTTTGATTTTAATAGTGTCTCGTTAAAACCTGATGCTACTAAAACTCTCAATGCAGTCATAGATGCACTTGCCAATAATGTGAGCCTCACAGTTATATTGGAAGCTCATACCGATACCCGGGGTAGTGCCGATTACAATTTGGAATTATCTAAACGGCGAGCTTCATCGGCTTTGAAATATCTTCTTTCAAAGGGAATAATCGAAAATAGACTTCGCTCTAAAGGATATGGAGAATCACGACCTCTCATAATATGCGATCCATGTACAGAAGCAGAACATGAGATGAATCGTCGTCTCGAGTTTATTATTAATCAATAATAATTAACCACCGCAGCGAAAGCTGCACATTTTGACCCACTGTTTCAAACAGTGGGTTTTTTGTTTTTCAACTGAAAAAAATTCGTTTTATCGATTATTATACCATAATTGGCGAAAAACCCTACAATTATTTTTGAAAATCTACGAAGGTAAAATGTTAAAAATTAATATTATTTACTGCAACCATAAATATTATAACTATCTCAATTCGTGAATCTTAAGACGACTACATTCTATAGAAGAGACTAACAAATTTTTCTATCTCTTTTCACTCACACAATCTGTTGAGATCTACCCCGTTCAAAAAGGAACAAACATAACTTAATTCATATCCCCCTATGAAAAATCTCGTAAATAGCAGCGCATGCTTTTTAGCGTTGGTACTTTTTTTCGTTTCCTGTTCAGAAGAAAGTGTTGAGACTCCAATCTCCAATGGCAATCAGTATCAAATAGACCTTACTCTTTCACTCCAAACCGATTGGCGGATAGCCAATAGAATGTTGCTATTGATAAATCAACATCGCGCTTCAATGGGTCTTACTGAAATAGTGAGTGATACGCAGTATGCCTCTGCTTATGCTGTAGAACACACAAAATATATGATCGCTACAAACTCTTTAAACCACAATAATTTTGAAGCACGTGCCGCCGCTTTAAGGAGTAGAGGGGCAACCATAATTGGTGAGAATATAGCCAAAGGTTATGATACAGCCGATGAAGTTGTTGCTGCCTGGTTGAATAGTTCTTCACATAAACAAGTTATAGAAGGCAATTACACTCATGCCGGGTTTGGAATTTTAAAGAACAGCAGTAATATTAATCATTTTACAATGATGGTTTATAAGTAATTAGGATTATTTAATGTTCGCTTACAATTTCCAATTCAGTTCTAAAAGCGACGAATTTTCCTTCGAAAGGTTTACTCTGTGCTCTTAAATTTTCGGCGTCCTCAGTATAGTATTTTTGTAAAGTCTCTTTACTATCTGTTCGGTATTGTACCGAATATGTGATACCACCCATATCTTCTTCTATTTGCACTTTGGTCATTAAGGCGTTAGAGAACTTTCCCGTAGCCAGCATTGCTGGAATATGCTCTGTTTTCATCCAATGAAGCCATCTTTCGTGAATATCAGTTTCAATATTTATTGTAACATTATAGATATACATATTAATATTTTGAATTGTAATTTTCTAGAAATTTTTCTATCTGTGTTAGTGTCTCTTCTTGACGGGTTAAGTTAGATGCCATCATATATCGATAGGATGATACGATATTCAGAAATTCCTTATTCGAATAAACCTCTAGCTGCTGTGGTTTCCCTTCTAAGAGGTCAAGATTTTCCAGCACATAAGGATAGTAATATTTTGAATAAGAATCCAGACTAACTTCTTCTACTCCTTTAGCCCAATTATAATATTCATACAATTGTATGATATCATTTTTAGTGTTAAAATCATTTATAAAACGAATGTCACCGGTTTCTATCAACGAACTATAGGCATTAGTTTTAAAATAAGTAATATTTATACTTAAAATTTGAAAAGCAAGACCATTTATCTGTTGGAGGTTTTGTCCTTCCTTAATTAGCGTTGAAATCGAGTCTATCTGGCCTATAAGACGGTTGGTGGCCGAAATTGAAGAGGTAATGTTGCGCCTGTTAAATTCGGTTTCTTCTAGGATGTTCGTGAAGTGTGATTCAATTAATTTGCTTTGTTTTTTTTCGACAGCACAAGTATTCAGTTGAAATGCGATAAGAATACCTATAATAACCACGATGAATTCAAGAAAATGGTTGAGCCAGTCTATTTTTTTGGGTTGCTTCATTTAAAAGAATTAGCGACCTAAAGATAAGTAGGATTTTATTAATGTTGAAATAATGAATCTCAACGAAATTGATTCTGTCTAATTTATAGCATCTCCGCGTAACGAACGGTATTTTTTTCGCGCTTCGACAAAATAGATACTGTCAGCGAAATTAAATATAATCTGTTCGTAATACTCTTTAGCTTTTTCGGGAAGCTCTAATTTATCTTCATATAATTTTGCGATTCGATAAAAGGCATCATCTGCCAATATATCCTCCTTATAAAGCTCAATTAGTTTTAAATAGTTGGCTTCTGCTTTTAAATATTGCTGGGTCTTTTCATAAAGCTTACCCTGTTTTAACAAGGCCTCATCTTCTATTTTTTCTCCTTTATGATTCAGCAAAATATTATCCAACGCTGTAATAGCTTCTAAATTTTTATTCTGAAAAGCTAGTAGATCGGCGCGGGCGTACTTTTTTAATGCGGTTTGAGTTGAATCTTCCAGCGAATTATCGCGAATCATCAAGCTAAGTTGCATCGCATCATTCGCAATGAGTTGGGAAGCCGATTTCCGAAGGACATCCAGTTGTACTTGTGCCCATTCGAAGTCACCCTTAAAATAACTCGTTTGTGCTACCTTGAATCGTGCCTCTTGCGCAAGTACATCACTCTCAACTTTCTTCTGAATCTGAGAATAATAGATGAGCGCCTCATTAAATTTTTCATCAAAAACTAAAATATCGGCAAGCTCCATCTTAACTCTGGCCTCCTGATAGGAGGTCATTTGTTCTTTACTCAAGGCTTTTAAATTCTGAATGGCTTGTTCTTTCTTATCGGCCTGAAAAGCCAAAAAATGATTATAGTCAATTTGAAGCAAATACGTTTGCCGCACTCTACCATAGGTATCTAGTAGTTCTTCAAATTGCTTTTCGATAGCCGAATAATCCTTTGGAGTTGCAGTCTTCAGAGCGATTTTCATCAAGTATTGATGTCCCTGTAATTTGGCTTCCGGAGTTGAAGACTTTTCAATTAAAAATTTTACTATATCGGTGGCATTTTCATAATCTTCTTCCGCAATCGTGATAATTGCTAATTCTGCAACGCCCCGCAGATCTTCTTCTGTTCTTTTATAAATCGCTTTTTCCTGGGTAAATGCTTTCTTGAATTCTTTTTGCTGAATAAATAACCAACTCAGTAATTCATTATATAAAACATTGGGTTCTTTTTGCAGCTTGAGCAGTAATGCCTTTCGTAGTATGGAGTTGGCCTCGTTGGTAGGGTCTTCAGTTACATACATGCTAAAATTACGCTGGGCGATACTTTTTCCCGAGGGATTTTTTTCGACAAGATCGATGTACTTATTAAACATTTTTTCCAACTTGCCTTGTTCTCCATAGATCCGTGCCAACTGCATATTAAAATCTCTGCCTGGATCTAACACCATCATTTGTTCGTACAAGGTTGTAGCTTCATCCAGCAGACTGTATTTTTCAAAAGATTTACCAACGCTGTAGGCATAATTTGGGTTCACAAGTGCCATTTCGATGGCCAGATTGTAATTCTTATTAGCCTCTATTGTATTTTCTTGTAAGGAATAATTGTATCCCAACTCTATTAACAACTGTGGGTTGGTACGAGGGCCGGTTATTTTCTCCTTTAAAAGTTCTTCTGCAGCGGTAAAATTCTCTAATTGTTGGTGCGCTTCAACGATCGACAAAAGAAAATCTAAACGAGTGGGAGTTTTTTTATATAATTTTTCGTAGATAACCAGTGACTTTTCATATTCACCTTGATCGAAGTAGTTTTTGGCCAATAGTTCACTTTGAGCCATAGCCGGAGCTCCCAAAAGAAATAATGCTAAAATCAAAATATATCGCATGCGTTAAAGATAACGAAATGATTCTTGACAACGTATATCAAAAATGAAGCCTAGTCTGCAATAATCCGAAAATTAGTTGATGATATCGAAACCACAATATGGCACCAGTACCTCAGGAACCCTTATCCCTTCTGGAGTTTGGTAATTCTCTAAGATACCAGCCAATACTCTTGGCAACGCAAGAGCGCTACCGTTAAGAGTGTGTACCAGCTTATTCTTACCATCTATATCCTTAAAACGTAATTTCAATCTATTTGCCTGAAAAGTTTCAAAATTAGATACCGAAGAAATTTCCAACCAACGGTCCTGCGCTGTCGAGAAAACTTCAAAATCGTAGGTAAGCGCAGATGTAAATCCTAAATCACCTCCACACAATCGAAGAATTCTATAGGGAAGTTTCAGCTCTCTTAAAATTTGCTTCACATGATCTACCATTCCGTCCAGAGCCTTGTAGCTATTGTCGGGATGTTCGATTCTCACAATTTCAACCTTATCGAATTGATGCAGTCGGTTTAAGCCGCGAACATGTGCTCCATAACTTCCTGCTTCTCTTCTAAAACATGGGGTGTAGCCCGTACAAGTAACGGGTAGATCTCCAACATTTAACAAATCTCCTCGAAACATATTAGTAACCGGAACTTCGGCAGTTGGGATCAAATACAGGTCGTCTGCAGTTACATGATACATCTGTCCTTCCTTATCGGGCAGCTGTCCGGTTCCAAAACCTGAAGCCTCATTTACTAAATGAGGAACTTGATATTCGGTATAGCCTGCTGCGGTATTTTTATCCAGAAAGTACGCAATAAGAGCACGTTGCAATCTGGCACCTTTTCCTTTGTATACCGGAAATCCCGCACCTGTGATCTTGACCCCTAATTCAAAATCGATAATATCGTATTTTTTAGCCAATTCCCAATGGGGTAGGGCTCCATCAGCCAAAACAGGAATATTGCCTTCACGGAAAGTTTCTTCATTATCATTTTCATCGGTTCCTGCCGGAACAAGCTCATTCGGGATATTAGGAATAGTGTACAAAAGCCCTTGAAGCTTTTCTGAAGCTGCATTCAATTGCTCACTCAATTCTTTTGAAATCTCCTTTAACTTACCCGTCTTCTCTTTCAGTAAATTCGCTTTTTGCGTCTCCCCATTTTTGTAGAGTATACCGATCTCTTTTGAAAACGAATTAGACTGTGCCAGGGTTTCATCCAATTTAGCTTGCGTAGCCCTTCTGGTTTCATCGGCTTCGAGCACTTCATCTAGAATTTGGACAGCATCAATACCTCTCTTGGCAAGGGCAGTCACCATCTGGTCTCTATTCTCTCTAATATCGGTAACTTGTAACATTTCTTCAGAATTTGAAGCCGCAAAGTTAACGAAAATGAAAATTAACACGCCTTATAGTGTATTGTTTTTATAAAGTATAGATATTTTAATCCTCTGTGACGTTTGGTTGAGCTGGGGATTCTCTGATATGGTAGTTTTTTGGAGATGGTAAGATCCAATTGTGATGTTTAAAATGGCTCCAATCTTCTGAACCAAGATCAACTTCAGGATCGATTAGTGGATGATATTCACCTCCATTAACTTTCACACGAACGTTCATATAAACAGCAACATCATTACCTTTTTGCGCCTCCACATTTTTAATACGCCTGGCTAATTGCCAAAGGATATCGGGTTTTGTTTTTACAGATCGCTGTTGTTTTTTAGTCAATAATTTGTTATAGTCGTACTGACTTCTTTCTCCGGTTTTCTTGTCTTCAACCCATACAGTAAGGTTGCCGCCTTTAGAACGTAACATCATACGCCAACTTAGACGATGTCCTTCTTCAGTCCATAATACATCATCTTCGAAAAACCAATGTCTAAGGGGCAAAGCTATTTGAAAAATAAAGTAGATAGAGAAAACCGTAATAAGTAGTTTATTGTACTTCGGAATTATAACCTCTCCAGCAGAATATAGCTTTTTTTTCGGCAAAAAACGCTTCTGTAGTGTTTCGGAAGAGAAGAAAAACAGGGCAAATGAAATTGACATATAGGGGAAAATCCCTATTTGAAAAACAATGGAATTAAATAGATGGAAAAACACTGAAACAAAGAAGCCTAAAAGGCGTGTTCGTTTCCAAAGCATTAAAGGAACGATCATCAGATCGAATAAGATCCCTACATAGGCAATACACCAATGTACCCAGTCTAATTGTAAAAGGTCGCCAATAAGCCAATAGCTTTTCTTGCCTTTCATAAAAAGTTCTGCAACTGAAGCGTCTAACCAGCCGGGATACCATTTTGCGACAGAGGCATAGGTATACACTATCCAAACCTGTAAAATTAGCACCAAAAGACACCAGCGCGGCATAGATGGAGATTTAATTTGTGGGTTAAGTTTAGCATCTAAAGAGAACCACCTATTGGCAGGAAGAAATACCATCATCCAACAAAGGAGCATCATTAAATAATAGTGATTGTTATAAGATGTTTTTTGCAGCAGGTATACGGCAGACCACATGATAGCATACGCGATCATGCTCAACCTATATTTGTAACCCAACATCACCATGATACCAAATATGCCCATGATAACAAAGTATACATACATTTTTTCTCCAAGGAGAATTTGTAAAAACTCAAATCCGATAAAGTTAAATGTGAATTCGGGTTCTACGAAGGTTTTTCGCAACCAGCCAGTGGCTATTGCACCAAATGCTTCAATTGTTATAAGTAAGCCAAAAAATGCTCTGAACAAGACAAGTCCGGTATTGTCAATATGTTTGAACAAAAATTTATTCATATTGCTTCAGAAATTCTCTCGCAATTGTTTCATCTTCGCGTATCGCATCTTTTAACGCGTCAATAGACAGAAAGGTTATTTCGTCACGAATATGAGACAAGAAATCTAATTTCAGTGTTTTTCCATAGAGATCATCATTGAAGTCTAAAAAGAAAGTTTCAATAGTTTTTTGTGTGCCCCCAACGGTCGGGTTTGTTCCAATGCTGGTTATTCCGAAAACTTCTTTGTCATTAATTGTACTTTTTACCACATACACACCATTCTTCGGAATCAACTTATACGATTCGTCCAATTGTAGATTCGCAGTAGGATATTGCATTGTTCTGCCGATAGCCTTTCCCTTAACCACAGTACCTGATAGCATAAATGAATATCCTAAATAGCTATTGGCGGTTTCAATATCACCCGCCCGAAGCGCATTTCTAATTTTGGTGGAGCTTACAGCAACATCATCTAATTCCTGTGCGCTAATCTCTAATACTTCAAAACCGTATGTTTTACCGAACTCTCGCAAATCTTCGATATTGGCTGTCCGATTTCTTCCAAATCGATGATCGTAACCTATAATTATTTTTTTGGCATGTAGTTTATTTACCAAAATATCGCGTACATACTCCAGGGCTGTAAGTCTTGAAAATGCATGAGTAAAGGGATGAATAACTAAATGATCGAGCCCGGTTTGTTCGAGCAGATCTTTTTTTTCTGAAAGAGTATTGATTAGTTTGATATCGGAATCTGATTGAAGCACCATTCTTGGATGGGGGAAAAAGGTAAGTAACACCGAATCCAGATTTTCCTGTTTAGCCGTACTAACGAGCCTATTCAAAATAGCTTTATGCCCAATATGTACCCCGTCGAAGGTGCCAATCGTTACAACCGATGCGCGTTCGTTATTATAAGTTGAAGCAGATGTATATTGATCCACGTTATTTACCGTTATAAGTGTTCATAGTAATATTGATTCCTGCGAGACCGAAAGATTCAATTATGTTTGTACCCATTTCAAGACGTTCGGGAAGTGCTTTTTCTTCTTCGGGGGTCCAATCGCCCAAAACGTAATCTACTTGACGCCCTTTCGAAAATTCATCACTTATACCAAATCTAAATCTATTGTATTTTGTTGTCTGGAGCACATTTTGAGTGTCTCTGAGTCCGTTATGTCCGCCATCGCTACCCTTTGTCTTAACTCTAATACTTCCAAATGGCAAATTAAGGTCATCGGTAATTACTAAAAGGTTTTCTAAGGGAATTTTTTCTTTTTCCAGCCAATATTTGATTGCTTTACCACTTAGATTCATGTAGGTACTTGGTTTTAGTAATATAAATGTCCTGCCTTTAAGTTTGTAGGACGTGATATCTCCTAGCTTAGCTGTTTCCCATGTGAGAGAATTTTTATCGGCAAAATAATCGAGCATTTTGAACCCAATATTGTGCCGGGTATTATGATATTTCGGACCAATATTGCCAAGTCCTGCTATGAGAAATTTTTTCATATTTGTTGCCCGCTCAGCCGGGATATTTTTGCTATCTATAGTATTTTGATGCCCGGGAGGATCTTGATTTTCGGCATCAATTTGATTAGAAGTGAGACCAAAAAGTTTCCGAAAAAATGCTAACATAGCTGCTACTTATATTTTCAGTAAAAATAAAAAAAGCATCCCGAAATAACGGAATGCTTTTAATTTATATTGAATAAAGAAATTATTCTCCTGCTGGAGCTTCGGTAGTTTCACCTTCGGCAGCTGCAGTTTCACCTTCAGCACCTTCAACACCTTCAGCACCTTCTTCACCTTCTTCTTCATCTTCAACTTCATCAACTATTGCGGTACGAGAAGTTCTCACTTGACAGATAACTGTATTATCAGAATGTAAGAAAGTAAAATTTTCAGTGTCAACGTCGGTGATATACATTTTTGCACCAATCTTCATTTCAGAAATATCAGCTTCGATAAAATCCGGAAGATCTTTCGGTAATGCTTTCACACGAAGTTTACGAGTTACTACACGTAATACCCCACCGTTTCTTACTCCACGAGAATTTCCTGTAATACGAACAGGAATTTCCAACATTACTTCCTTATCGTCGAAAATTTGGTAGAAATCGACATGTAAGATGCGATCAGTAACAGGGTGAAATTGAATATCCTGAAGAATAGCTTCTACTTTAACACCATCTTCTAAGGCAATTACAACTGTATGTACGTCTGGAGTGTACACTAAGTTTTTAAATGCCAGTTCTTCTGCTGAAAAGTGAATTGGCTTATCCCCTCCGTACACTACGCAAGGAACCTGTCCAGCATTACGTAAGGCTTTGGTAGCTACCTTGCCCACGCTTTCTCTTTGAGATCCGTTGATTGTAATTGATTTCATTACTTTAATTTATTGTTTATAAACACTCTACTTTCTTGTAAAGCGGCTGCAAATGTAGTGTTTTTTTCAAAATAGAAGAAAGAATATGGAGAAAAGAAGGAGAGAAAAAAGTTTTATAATATCACTTTATTCTTGGCATTTAGATTTTTCTGAATCTTACAACACTTTTAATCATTTTGGTCCAGGGCTGAACTTTGAGCTAAGGAGCGCTTAAAGTAACATTGCTTTAATGACTAAGAAAAGAATTACATCAAGAATTTTGAACTAATCGACTGATTGCCATGCACGCTTAGCATCACATCTGCGAATAAATTAGCACATGTAAGCACTCGAATCTTCTTACTTTCTTGTCTCAGAGGAATTGAATCTGTAACAATTAATTCTTCTAATTTAGAATTTTCCAATTTAGAATAGGCATCACCCGACAGAATGGGATGGGTACAGATTGCTCGAACGCTTAGAGCACCTCGTTCAATCATCAAATCGGCTGCTTTTGTTAAAGTCCCGGCAGTGTCCACCATATCGTCAACAAGAACAACATTTTTTCCTTTTACGTCACCAATGAGTTCCATATGAGAGATGATATTGGCTTTTTCACGTTGCTTATAACAAATCACAACATCACTTTCCATCGCTTTTGAATAGGCATAGGCACGTTTTGATCCTCCCATATCGGGAGATGCGATTGTAAGATTGTCTAGGTTTAATTTCCTTAGATACGGTAAGAAAATAGTAGATGCAAATAAATGATCTACAGGCTTTTCAAAAAATCCTTGGATCTGATCTGCGTGCAAATCCATGGTAATTATACGGGTGGCACCGGCAGTCTCAAGCATTTTGGCTACCAGTTTGGCAGCTATCGGAACTCTTGGTTTGTCCTTCCGATCTTGTCTTGCCCAACCAAAGTAGGGAAGTACCGCGGTAATATGCCTGGCTGAAGAACGCTTAGCTGCATCAAGCATTAGCAACATTTCCATCAGGTGATCACTATTGGGAAAAGTTGAACCTATTATAAATACCCGACTTCCTCGTACTGATTCTTCAAAAGAGGGTTGGAACTCACCATCACTATATGTTGAGGTTATTACATTTCCTAAGGGAATACCAAATGCATTGGCGATATTTTGAGCGAGCTCCTGACTTTGTTTACAGGCGAAAATTTTAGGTGGCGGACTTTGAGATGACATCAGTGTTACGTTTTATAGGATGGCAACAAATGTAAATCAATAGAAAGTCTTTCAAAAAAAATGATATAATGATTTACTAACAAATTAGTCATTTTTGTTTTTACAACTTTAATACAGAGGAAAGGCGGTATATATTTAAGTAAAATAACAGCATATTGTTTTCGTAGAAAATAGGATTATACTCATTAGAATTTATTATTTTTGCCGTCCACATGCCTTGGTGGTGGAATTGGTAGACACGCTGGATTCAAAATCCAGTGCTTCACGGCGTGCGGGTTCGATTCCCGCCCAAGGTACGAATGAACCACAAAAACGGTTAAACATGAGCGAGCTTCAAAAAGGAAGCTCGCTTTCTTTTTGAGGTAAAGTGAAATGTTTGTTTTTGTGGTTCTCAAAACGACCTTGCAGGGAACATTTGCGAAGCGAATGAATCCCGCCCGTCGTTTTGACTGGTTATCGTTTCTGGGAATATTGATTTTTTTTGGGGTGGTTCTTAAAAACGACCTTGCAGGGAACATTTGCGAAGCGAATGAATCCCGCCCGTCGTTTTGACTGGTTATCGTTTCTGGGAATATTGATTTTTTTTGGGGTGGTTCTTAAAAACGACCTTGCAGGGAACATTTGCGAAGCGAATGAATCCCGAAAGTCGATTTAAATTGTTTTAGTTATGGAATAATTTGAAATGGTGATTTTTGTAAAAAGATGATTCCGCGCTAGTAGGCGCGGAATCATTAAAAGTCAGAATTATTTTTTGATAAGCCGTATGGTAGTCTGCATATTTTCTTCATTAGCAAGTGTAACAAAATATATACCTTGCGGAAGATCTCCAACATAAATGGCATGATCAATTAATATCGGTTCTGATTTAATTTTTCTTCCCATACAATCATAAATAACATATTTACTAGCGTTTTGCATTGTATAGTATACTATATTACTAGCAGGATTGGGATAAAGATGACCCTCTTCGAAATTATTGTCAATTACAGAAAGTGTTGGCGAGCAGTCTCTCACTTGGGTAGGGACTTCCACAAAGTTAAGTGGAAAGTCATCATCCTGATAATCTGTAAGTACCGCTATCGCATTAACCGGATTATATGATAATGGTGCCTGATTCATAGGAATGTCTATACGATCACATTCATTCCGCTTATCAGCAAGGGTTTTAAACATATCTGCTTCTGTAAAATTAATGACTGGATCGGTTTTATATCCTACATGAAAATAATGGTTTTCTCCGGTTGCACTGGTGCGACCAAAACTAATATCCGGGTAATAGATAAGTGGCATTTGACCATTCCAAAAATTAAATTCATCTCCTGTTGGTTCGATATGAGTCACTAAGTATTGATAATTTAACGCAACCGGATTCCCTGTATTTTTTTCAAACTCGTAAACGAAGAGATTACTTTGTCCGGTATAAGTAGTTCCGGTGGTTGTCCAGGTTTCATTTCTGTCGTATCCCGAGATGACTAGGTTGTTACTATTCTGTAAAGATTCCATTATCGTAAAACCATAGCGATTTAAGTCGTTGGAAGTCGCATACCATGATTGTCCTGTATTGATAGCTCCCGTGGTATTATTCAATACGGTGACACCAAACAAATGACTTACTGAATAATTTGCGAGCATATAAATTTTTTGAGAAGAACTGTCAAAATATGCATCAACGCTTATGTCTTGAGAGTTTCCAAATACATGACTTTTATCCCATGTCAGGTTTCCTTGGAAATCAATTTTTTGGGCTAAGATAGACAGTTGACTAGTAGCGGCATCATTTGTACTTCCGGTTAAAAAATAGCCATCGCTAGTTTCTGTAATTTTATTCACGGCATCAAAATCTTGATTAGTAGAAGGACTATTCACCGCTGCGACCCAGAATACACTTAGTGTACTATATACTCGTAGCACAAATCCGGTGTTCATAGAATTTGTTGTAACACCATACGAATCGCTATAAAATCCACCAACCACAAATCCTTCTTCGTCTATTCCATCGCCATTGGCATCATTATAAACATATGAAATATGCAATCCTCTCGAGTTGAAATTGGGAGATGGAATGGCATAGTTTTTAGCACCAATTAATGCTCCGCTAGAAGCATTTACTTTGGCAATAAAAACATTTTTTACTCCGCCTACGTCTATGGATCCTGTGATAGCGATTTCATTGGGTAATCCTAAAATCCTATACGGTTGAATGTCGAAAAATCGAGCATTAGGTAGAGTCGTGGTATATGTTTTAAGCCAAATAATATTGCCTAGTTCATCTACACGTTTTAAAACCGGGGTATAAATTTGCATGGAAGCATCGAACAAATTTCCCGCAATAAAAAAATCTCCTGTACCATCATTGGCAGGTTCGGTGTTAAGATCGTGAAAGTGCCTCTGATCGTTGGTCGTTACACTTTTTTGAAATGTCTGTGCCTGTATGTATGTTGTACATAAGGCAGTTAAAAGCAAGCAAAGTAATTTTGTTTTCATCATCTGTAATTTTGAGTTTACCTACTCTTTTAAGGCTTTTCGGTTTTCGCCATATTTACCTTTATATCAATTAGATGTAAAAATGTTACCCTGCAAATTGTTGTTAAAAATGAAATTTAACCTGATTGAATCCTTACACGCCGATATCCGCGGGAATAAATTGGTGCAAATAAACAGGTCCGGCCTTCAGAGAAAGACTTTAATTTGTATTTGAATTTTTTGAGTTAAAAATGATATTATGGAAAAATGGAATGAACGGAAGAAAAAATCAAAATTGTTTTTGACTTACGGATATTAAAATTCTGTATTTCTAAGAAGTTACTAGGAAGGTTATTTTTTTATAAACTTTTGTATACTGTTTCCACCTTCGGAAAAAATTTCCAAAAAGTAAATACCTTTCGAAAGGCCGGAAACATCGATGAAATCGGTATTTTCTGAAATTTCAATAACTTTTTGTCCGCTTAAAGAATAAACGAGCATCTGTTGTATCTGAATATTTTTCGAATCGATAAAAATTGTTTCAGCAGTTGGATTAGGGAATAAAGTTATAGAGCTCCGCATATTCCCCGGCAAAGATAACAGCGTATTTCTGTATACAACAGTTGAGAATATTGGATTGTCTAATCTTAAAGTTTTATCACCGTTAGTTTCTGTAACGATCGTATAAGTGTAATCCGCTCCTTCAATGAAAAAACTAAAATAACTATTTTCTAAATCAACATGAGATTGCGGTGGATTGTTACAGGTTCCACACAAACAGGGTCCGAACATAATTAAGTGCAGTGAATCATCACCAGAATTATAGCTCATTTCGCCACCATACTCATTGCAAACAATGCCGGAAATAATTAAATTTTCCGTTACAATCATTGTAGGTGAAATAGGAGGATCAATTTCTGCAACAATAATCTCATCACCCAATTCTGGATAGATCGCCTTGAGGTACCATGTATCATACAAATCGGGATCTTGCCCAAAACTTTGAAAATGTATTAGCAATCCAATTATGAGAAGGAATATGAGCTTCATAACGTTAAAATTGGTGGGGAGGATAATAAAGATATGAAATTTTGAAGTGTTTTCCTACCTTTACATCTAATTGATAAATCCCCACATCCCCATGTCAGATTTTTGGCTATATTTTAAACTAGGCTTGGAGCACGTACTCGACTGGAAAGCTTATGACCATGTACTTTTTCTAATTGTTTTATGTGCTGCATACACTTTCGACTCTTGGAAGCGGCTGTTGTTACTCGTGACACTCTTTACTTTAGGACATACAGTTTCATTATTAATGGCCAATTATAACGTTGTTAGTGTTTCTAGTGTCTGGATCGAATTTTTGATACCTGTGACTATATTGGTGACAGCGTTGTTCAATCTATTTACCGCAGGCAAAAGTAACAGAGCTGATAAGTTAGGACTGTTTTACATTGCAACCGTTTTTTTTGGTCTCATACATGGTTTTGGGTTCGCAACATATTACGGAATGATCAATTCAAATAATGAGATCCTTCCTTTACTAGAGTTTGCATTAGGTATTGAAACAGCCCAGATAATTGTAGTGCTAATAGTACTACTAATAGCGTTCTTATGTAAAACAATCTTTCGATTTAATAAGCGAGATTGGACATTAGTGGTGTCTTCTATAGTTATTGGAATGGTAATACCAATGCTAATAGCAAATTGGATGTTTTAATTTCAGAAACTTTTGTATACATTTAACATCCACATTTTTGAAAGCGTGTAACTTCCTGTTAAATTCGCTACTTATTATATATGGCTTTTCTGAAAGATTATTAAAATTGCCATTCATTTTCTATGACTAAAAAAAAACAACAGAAATACGATGTCGCCTATCTTCGGATGGCTCAGGAGTGGAGTAAATTATCATATTGTCAGCGAAGGCAAGTTGGTGCTTTAATTGTGAAAGATAAAATGATTATTAGCGACGGATACAATGGCACACCAACGGGTTTTGAAAATTTTTGTGAAGATGAAAATGGATATACAAAATGGTATGTACTTCATGCCGAAGCTAATGCAATCTCGAAGGTTGCTTCATCTACGCAATCTTGCCATGGAGCCACATTGTATATCACATTGTCTCCCTGTCAGCAGTGTAGTAAGTTAATTCATCAGGCCGGAATTAAAAGATTAGTGTATTACGATGAATATAAAGACAATTCGGGTGTGAAATTTTTAGAGAAAGCCGGCGTTAGTATAACTCATATCCGTGACTTAGAAGTATAATGAAGTTTAAGAAGACATACGTTCCCCTGGTAGTTGGAGTTGCTGTTGCGGCCGGTGTTTTCATTGGCTCTAAACTTAATTTTAATGATACTACTGAAAAGATCTTTGCGACAAATTCAAAAAAGGATAAACTCAATCGCCTTATTGATTACATAGATTACGAATATGTTGATAAGGTGAATACAGATAGCATTGTAGATGTAACAGTGAATGGTATTTTGGAGAATCTCGATCCACACTCTGTGTATATTCCCAGCGATGCTTATGAAGATAATGCAGATGATATGCGTGGAAATTTCACGGGTATAGGTATAAGTTTTTACCCTTATAAAGATTCTATAGCCGTGATTCGTGCGATTAAAGGTGGCCCTGCGGCAAAGGCTGGAATAATTGGTGGAGATCGGATTTTATTTGCCGATGGAAAGAAACTCTTTGGAGAGAATATTCACAGAGATAGCATTAGTGAATATCTAAAGGGTGAGATCAATTCGAAGGTAAATCTTCAAGTATATCGAAAGGGAGAAACCGCACTTTTAGATTTTAAAGTGAAACGGAGGCGAGTGCCCTTAGTAAGTGTAGATGCTTCGTATAAGTTAACTGATAATATTGGCTATATAAAAGTGAATCGTTTTTCGGAAACTACTTATACTGAATTCGAAACTGCTTTAGATGAATTAATTGATAAGGGAATTACGAAATTGGTGTTAGATCTTAGAAACAATCCCGGTGGATACATCTCCACCGCAGAAAGGATCTTGGATGAGTTTTTGGAAAATGACAAGTTAATGCTGATCACAAAGAATA
The DNA here is from genome assembly GCA_965367015.1 of uncultured Ulvibacter sp. Classification (GTDB taxonomy): domain Bacteria; phylum Bacteroidota; class Bacteroidia; order Flavobacteriales; family Flavobacteriaceae; genus CAXBES01. The sequence continues at coordinate 22,741 of CBDUGY010000002.1, read as the reverse complement.
AAAACGGTGATGAAAATAGATCGTACGCGACACGTCGTGGTAATTTTGAAGACGGAAAGCTATATGTTTTGATCAACGAAAATTCTGCATCCGCCAGCGAGATTGTTGCAGGGGCTTTACAGGATAATGATAAAGGAGTTATCATAGGACGGCGATCGTTCGGAAAAGGCCTTGTGCAACGCGAAATGTCGCTTGGAGACGGGAGTGCAGTGAGATTAACTATTGCCCGCTACTACACGCCAACAGGCCGGTCCATACAAAAACCCTACGGGAATGGGAATGATGCCTATTATAGTGATTACGAAAAGCGATATAATAACGGGGAATTGATAAGCGCGGATAGTATTAAAGTAGCAGACTCACTTAGGTTTGTAACCAAAAAAGGTAAAGTAGTTTATGGCGGTGGTGGAATCATTCCTGATGTTTTTGTTCCGAAGGATACCAGTGTTGAAAATGAAACACTTCAGTTCGTTTCCAGAAATGGTTTCATGAGTTTTTTCATTTTTGAACATCTTGAAAAGAATAGACATATTTTCGATGGAATTTCATTTGAAGAATTTGCCAGAAGTTATGAAGTGGATAACGAACTCTCGGATGAATTTTTAGAATACGCAAAATTTGATAAGGCCCATTTAGACCTTTCTAATTATTCTAGTACGCTAAAGAAAGCTTTAAAAGCTAATATTGCACAACAAGTGTACGGTCCAAATGCTTACGAATTCATTATGAATCAGGACGACCCAATGATATTAAAGGTTTTACAACTTGACCAACCAAGGGTAAAAGAATAAACCGCACCCCACCAAATTACTATTTCTTCTTTCTTGCGATTCGTTTCGAAACATTTAAAATGACCAATAAGAGAATCACGCAAGACGCAGCCAGAATTCCGATAAGCGCTATCTGGCTATCACCTTCCAATAAATTATCAGGATCTAAAATGGTGGCATTATAAACAATAAGCACAATGGCAGTAAGAATTAGCAAATAGGTAACAATTTTCATAACTATACTATTTTGTCAGGGGACTGATAATTAATCCTGTTTTTTGTGAAAGAGGCTATTAATTAAACAATTCCTGAATATTAGAGGTGAAAAGCTTCACGGCAATAGCCAGTAAAATAACTCCAAAAACTTTTTCAATTATTGCAATTCCGCCTTTACCTAAAAAGCGTTGAAGTTTTCCCGATGTTCGCAATACAATAAAAACCACTACAATATTTACTATAATCGCGATAATGATATTCTCAATAGAGTACTCGGCACGAAGCGATAAAAGCGTAGTTAAACTTCCCGGGCCGGCAACTATAGGAAAAGCAATAGGAAAAACAGTGGCCATATTCAAATTTTCTTCGTTTTGCTTGAAGAGAGTCACTCCCAGAATCATTTCCATAGCAATAAAAAATAGAATAAAGGCACCTGCGACGGCAAACTCGTTAACGTTAATACCAATTAACTTTAAGATTTCCTCGCCCACAAAAAGAAAAACTATTAAAACAATTCCAGCAATTATCGAAGCTCGCCCACTTTTTATTTTACCCGATTTTTCACGAAGTGAAATAATTACCGGGATACTACCAATAATATCTATTACTGCAAAAAGTACCATCGTGGCAGTCGCAATCTCTTTAAAATTGAAATTCATTTCTTTCGGTTTTCAGTTGGCAAAATTAGTGATTATGGGTCGAATTAAACCTTCAAAATGACAATTAATTATTCTATTTTTTCTTCGGAATAAAACTTGGAAACACAGTATCTTTGTCGCATGTTTCAACTAGGAAAAACCATAGTTTCAGAAGAACTAATTGAAAAGGACTTTGTTTGTAATTTAGGGGCGTGTAAAGGCGAATGTTGCATCTCAGGTGAAGCGGGTGCCCCTGTGACCGCTGAAGAAGTAGAGATCCTTAAAGCTGCCTATCCTAAAATTAAACCCTTTCTTCGACCGGAAGGAATTGCCGCGATCGAAGCACAAGGTACTTATATAACCACGGGTCTCGATGAACTAGAAACTCCCTTGGTAAATGGAAAAGAGTGTGCATATGTAACTTTCACTTCAAATGGCACGGCGAGTTGTGGAATTGAAGATGCTTTTAACGCAGGTGAAACTGATTTTAAGAAACCTATTTCGTGTCATTTATACCCTGTTCGCGTTCAGGATTACAGTGAATTTTCGGCAGTAAACTACCATAGATGGCCCATCTGTAACGATGCTTGTACTTTAGGAAAAGAACTTAAAGTACCCGTTTATAAATTTGTAAAGGATGCACTCATCCGTCGGTTTGGTAAGCATTGGTATTCTGAATTGGAAAAAGTTGCAGCTCAATATAGATTTTAAAAATTATTTATTTTCCAAATAAATAGTTGACTGATAATCACTATATTAGTATATCAATACGCAATTTTTTTTCAACCTTAACTTTACAATTATGAAAATAGCACTATTACTAGGATCGGTATTTTTTGTATGTCTCGCTTGTGATAATCCGGTTTCGAAAAAAATCAAAGAAACTAAAGAGAACGTTTCAAATACTACTAAAGCGGTTAAGGAACTTAATAGTATGCAGGAAGATATTTTGGAACTACAAAAAGAAGAACCACTCACTAATGATGAATTAAAATCCTGGCTTCCTGATGAAATTGACGGCATGAAGCGCGTTGGATTTAGAGCGGGACAAATGGGGATGGTGCAAATAGCTTCTATCGAGGGAACCTACGCTAATGACGACAAGTCAAAAAAATTTAAAATTGAAATCATTGATGGTGCCGGGCAGATGGGCGCAACCGCCACAGCGGGGATTCGGATGATGTTTTCACAGGAGTTTGAAGAGGAAGATGAATATAAATCTCGACGCACTGTGAAAAAAGATGGGATGAAAGCCATTGAAGAATACCGGAAAAACAACAACAATAGCACAATAGAGTTTATGAAGGATAATCGGTTTTACATGAAAGCAACGGGTACCAATATGAGTCTCGACGAAACATGGGATGCTATTGATGATCTTGATGTAAAAGATCTGGGATAATAAAAACTATCATTTTTAAAAGGCCGAAAACGTTACTGTTTTCGGCCTTTTTTTGTTGGTGTTACATATGTGATAGTTTTTGAGACATTCGTAATAACAAGGATGCTCAGTAAGTCATAGTTTTGAATCAAATCTATTTTTCAGCACTCCCCAACCTGTATAATCAATAGTTAAGAATGTTTTTTTAGGGTTTTACCTTTTTTTGCCAGGGACATTTAATCAAAATTCACAGGTATACAAATGCTTAAAAAATAGTTGTTTATCAGAAATTATCAGTTGCATAACTCTTGAAATGAGTTGCGGTTTATCTGAAATTTGTGATGAGATTAGTTCTTTAATAGAACAAACTTAATTAGTAATTTTTAAAACAGTAACTATGAAAAATGCAATTACTTTAGTAACATGCGCCCTTTTTATTACAATGGGAGTCGCACAAACAGATTTAGATCTTTCTACGACTGCGGTGTCTGTAGATCCTTCCGAAAGGACTGCAGCACTAAATAGCCTTTACGAACAGGGGAGATATTTAGAAAACAATGGGTCGGCTCTGGAAATTGAAGCTAACCGACTAGCAATAAAAACCGAATGGCAAAGTATAGATCCGGATATTGCCGCTCTTTACAAGCCAGTAGAGAATGGCGGAGCATTGCCCGAAACTGAAGAAAACGTGGGGATCAATGGTGTTTCAATTCCGGCTGTAATACGCGAAAGAGAGCCCATCTCGCAAGCGAGAGCGTGGGATGACGATCGATTAATCCGTAATTTTTGGGTGGATGGAGTTGATATGGAAGTAACCGGTTCTGGAGACATTTATATTTCAACATATATCAATTACATTAATACCGGCTCAACAAGAGATTCTATCGCAATTTATAGATCTTTAGATGGTGGGGCTTCCTTCGATCAGTGGGTAAGAGTAGCAGCAACTGCTTCCATAGAAAAATTGCAATTAATTTCCTTTGATGGTGTGGGCACCGAATATTTAGTAGCCTATTTACTAACAGATAGCGAGACCTTTCAGGCGTGGCGTTGGGATACTTCAACAGCTGCATTTCAAGCAGAAGTTGTTGCTACCGGGGTAAGTGATTTCGGTGTAGACCGAAATTATCCAAGCGGTACATCTACTCAAAGAGCCTTTGCAACATATCAAAAAATGACGTCTTGTACTAATGTGCATTCGGCAAGAAGTACTGCGGGCAGTTATGGATTCGGATGGGTGGATGAAGTTACCACGAGTAGCACATGCGGTCAGCAGGTAGAATTTGCCTATGGTCGGGACGGAGCTACTTATACTACTTATACCGGAGCTAGTTCCGGAAATTTATATGGTAATGTTAACAATAATTATAATGATCCTGCTTCCTGGGGAACTAGAGAGACCATTGTTACAGGTGCCAGTAGAGAATCTGTAAATCCAAGAATAGTGGCCGCAAGGAAACCACTGGCTTCCGATGAGGTACTGGTTATTACATCTTCCCGAAATGCAGGTACCGCAGATCGGTTTAATCACACCAGTTATGTGCGAGAAAATCAAGCAGCATATGCCGTTTTGTTCGATGGGATACCTTTACCTAATCAAAGCACCCTACATATGGACACTTGGGTAAGAAAGATAAATGCCACTGAAGAAATGAGAACATCATATATCAGAGATATTGTTGATAATACTAGCAGTGATAGATGTCAATCTTTCACATACGACGGGACGGGTATGGGCACTAATGATAGCGTAAGTGATGTAGCTAATGACGTTTGGGACGGATTTGCGGCTGCGGTTGCTGAGACCAGCGATGACTTGCCATGTATGGCGTTTGCAGGCACAAGTGGAGGAGGAGGCTTCGGTTTCGGACTTTATTTCGATTCGGAATCTGTTATTTTGGGAACTCAAAGCAATAATCTTGATGGATTGACCTATTACCCCAACCCTGTGGTTGATACTTTCCAGATTTCAGCCAATAATATTTTGGAATCGATCACAATTTATAATGTTTTAGGGAAACAAGTTGCCGCGATTAAACCGAATTCGAAAACAGTAATTGTTGAAGCATCTTCTTTTAGCTCAGGAATGTATATTATGGAAGTAGTTTCCGGAGGTCAAAAAGCTAATTACAAATTAATCAAGCAATAGGAGTATTTTTTTTCAAGTTTGATTTTTGGGAGAGGTTGTTCATTAATTTGAGCAGCCTCTTTTCTTTTATTTCGACGATTCTGATAAAAATCTGAGTTATTTTAGCATTAAATGCAATTATTTTTGAAGTAAATTTTGTTGAAAATTAAAGTTAACTTAATGTTATGAAATGCTCGTTTAAGTACCGTGAAATGGATACCTGTACGGCTTTTCAACGACAATTATTTACTTTGTTGATAACCTCAATGGTTGTTTCATAAACATTTAATAATCAGTGATTTAAGAGTTGTATTTAACAAAACAATAATAACACTTTAAAAATTCTATGTTGAAAACTTTGTTGAAAACCTAGAACGATTTCTTCTGATTTAACTTCAAATAATTTCCATATTTGTTAGTCCCAAGTAAGTACAAATAATACGAATTAAAAAAGCAAAGGATAATGAGTAAAGTGGAACCAATTTTACAGGAAAATAAAAATAGATTTGTAATTTTTCCTATTCAACATCATGATATCTGGGAATGGTATAAAAAATCGGAAGCAAGTTTTTGGACTGCAGAAGAGATCGACCTTCATCAGGATCTTACTGATTGGACTACTAAACTCAATAACGATGAACGCTATTTCATAAAGCATATTTTAGCTTTTTTCGCCGCTTCAGATGGAATAGTAAACGAAAACCTTGCTGAAAATTTTGTAAATGAAGTTCAGTATAGTGAAGCAAAATTCTTTTACGGATTTCAGATAATGATGGAAAATATCCACAGTGAAACCTATTCATTATTAATCGATACTTACGTAAAAGACGAAAAAGAAAAAGACGAACTTTTTAATGCCATTGAGACCTTCCCGGCTATTAAAAAGAAAGCAGATTGGGCATTGAAATGGATCGATAGTCCGAGCTTTGCAGAAAGGTTGATTGCGTTCGCTGCAGTGGAAGGTATTTTCTTTAGCGGTGCTTTTTGCTCTATTTTTTGGTTGAAGAAACGCGGATTAATGCCGGGACTTACTTTTTCAAATGAACTGATTTCTCGTGACGAGGGAGTACATTGCGACTTCGCCGTTCACTTACATAATCATCATCTAATTAACAAAGTTCCAAAAGATCGTATCCGAGAGATTCTTGTTGATGCACTTAATATTGAAAGAGAATTTATCACCGAATCCCTTCCAGCCAGTCTTATTGGAATGAATTCGAAATTGATGACACAGTACCTTGAGTTTGTTACAGACCGCCTTTTAGGAGAACTGGGTTGTGAGAAAGAATACAATACTACAAATCCATTCGACTTTATGGATATGATATCACTGCAAGGAAAAACAAACTTCTTTGAAAAACGCGTATCCGAATATCAGAAAGCAGGGGTAACCAACATGGATAAAGAGTCAAATAAAATTAGTTTCGACGCAGATTTCTAAAAGTCTATTGCGCTAAACACGTAGTAGGATTCAATATATCGCTGATTATGTGAAAGTTACAACTTTCGCTTTAGCACCCTTTTTCATAAAAAACAGAATAACCTCATAAACCCAAGATAAATGAATGTAGTTAAAAGAGACGGCCGTAAAGAACCTATAATGTTCGATAAGATTACCGCCAGAGTTCGAAAGCTCTGCTATGGTTTAAACGAACTAGTAGATCCTGTAAAAATTTCAATGCGCGTTATTGAGGGTCTTTACGACGGAGTAACTACTAGTGAATTAGATAATCTTGCTGCAGAAGTTGCTGCAACTATGACAACCTCTCACCCGGATTATGCTCGTCTTGCAGCTCGTATCTCGGTATCAAATCTGCACAAGAATACTAAGAAGTCTTTTTCTGAAGTAATGCAGGATTTATATACGTATGTAAATCCGCGTACTGGAAAAGATGCACCACTCTTGAGCGATGAGGTATATAAGGTTATCATGGACAATGCCGACGACCTGGATTCTACTATTATTTATAATAGAGATTTCGGATATGATTATTTTGGATTTAAAACTTTAGAGCGTTCTTATCTTTTAAAATTGAATGGCAAAATCGTAGAACGCCCTCAACATATGTTAATGCGTGTTTCGGTAGGTATACATTTAGATGACCTGGCTTCTGTAAAGGAGACCTATGAGTTAATGTCTAAAAAGTATTTTACTCACGCAACACCAACCTTATTTAATAGTGGAACACCAAAACCACAAATGTCTTCTTGCTTTCTACTGGCAATGAAAGACGATAGTATTGACGGTATCTATGACACACTGAAGCAGACTGCAAAAATCTCACAATCTGCCGGAGGAATCGGATTATCAATCCACAATATTCGTGCAACCGGATCGTATATTTCGGGAACCAACGGAACCTCCAATGGAGTCGTACCTATGCTTCGTGTGTTTAACGATACCGCGAGATATGTGGATCAAGGAGGCGGAAAGCGGAAAGGCTCATTCGCTATCTATGTAGAGCCATGGCATGCCGATATTTTCGATTTCTTGGATTTAAAGAAAAATACAGGAAAAGAAGAAATGCGGGCTCGCGATTTATTCTACGCAATGTGGATTCCGGATTTGTTCATGAAACGAGTTCAAGAAGATGGTGAGTGGACACTTATGTGCCCTAACGAATGCCCGGGTCTGTTTGATTGTCACGGAGATGAGTTCGAAGCTTTATACGCAAAATATGAAGCAGAGAAAAAAGGCAGAAAAACAATTAAGGCCCGTGAACTTTGGGAAAAAATAATGGAATCTCAAATTGAAACCGGCACGCCATATATGTTGTACAAAGATGCCGCGAACCGTAAGAGTAATCAGAAAAATCTGGGAACTATACGATCATCAAATCTTTGTACCGAAATTATGGAATATACTTCTCCCGATGAGGTTGCAGTATGTAATTTAGCTTCCATTGCTTTACCCATGTTCATCAAAAATGGTGAATTTGATCATAAGGAACTATTTAAAGTAACAAAACGGGTAACAAAAAACCTGAATAGAGTTATAGACCGAAACTATTATCCGGTAAAAGAAGCTGAAAATTCAAACTTCCGTCACCGCCCTGTAGGCTTAGGAATTCAGGGATTGGCTGATGCATTTATAATGATGCGCCTTCCGTTTACATGTGACGAAGCCAAAAAGGTAAATCAGGAAATTTTCGAAACACTTTATTTCGCAGCTGTAACCGCTTCCATGGAAGAAGCTAAAGTTGATGGACCATACCAAACATATAAAGGTTCTCCTATTTCTGAAGGGCTTTTTCAGCATAACCTTTGGGGAATAGAAGATAAAGAATTAAGCGGGCGATGGGACTGGGGAAAATTGCGTAAAGACGTCAAAAAACACGGAGTTCGTAATTCACTTTTAGTGGCGCCAATGCCTACCGCCTCTACTTCTCAGATACTTGGAAACAATGAAGCTTTCGAACCTTATACTTCGAATATTTATACGCGGCGAGTGCTATCAGGTGAATTTATTGTAGTTAATAAACACCTTTTAGAGGATCTCGTATCGTTAGGACTTTGGAATGACGATCTTAAAGAAGAGATTATGCGTGCCAACGGATCTGTACAGGATGTAGATGTTATTCCGCAGGAATTAAAGGAACTGTATAAAACAGTTTGGGAATTAAGTATGAAAGATATTATTGATATGTCACGTCATAGAGGTTATTTCATAGACCAATCTCAATCGCTGAATCTGTTTATGGAAAACGCGAATTATGCAAAACTTACCTCAATGCACTTTTACGCATGGAAAAGTGGGCTAAAAACAGGGATGTATTATCTAAGAACGAAGAGCGCAGTAGATGCAATTAAATTTACCTTAAAACAAGAGGTTAAAAAAGAGCCGGTAGCGGCAATGGCCGAAGCGGAAGTAGATGCGACTTCTGCTGTGTATAATAAGCCTATGACGCCACAAGAACTGCGTGAACTACTCGATAAATCGAAAGGAGCCGATGCCGATGACGATTGTTTAATGTGTGGATCTTAAGTTTTTAAGAACTTTGATAAAAAAAAGGAAAGCAATCGCTTTCCTTTTTTTCTTTAGTCTAATTAAATCTTGGGCATAATTTTTTATAGATTATGTCATATTTCTGAATTGTGGGGTTTTAAGAATCCGTATAATTTCTAATTTGCTTATCGATAATTTAATTTAAAAAATCCGTGCCCAGATATTTATCGTCTTTGTTATAGTACCAGGCTCGGACTTTAGGCATCTTGATTCCATTAATTGTAATTTCTTCAGTAAGGAGAATATATTCGCCGGTATCCTTGCCGTCATTTTCGGGATCTCCCTTAAAGAATTGATAAATCTCCATCGCAAATGTTTCAGGATCGAAATAAAAGAACCAAATGTCCTTTCCAACTGATTCGTCGTAGGACACTTTAAGTACCAAATATTCTTTACCCTTAAATTTCTTCCGAAGTACTTTTTCTGATATATGTGTGCCTGGATCTTTAAGTTTCATGGGTAATCCGTAGAGATAGGTGTAATAATTTTTATAGAGATTGGCTCTTTCACAACTTAAATTGTATTTTTTTAGTATTTCTTCGGAAAGATTTTCGCGCTGATTCAGTTTTATCGAACAGGTATTTTTCTGAATCTCGTACTCGGTTGTAATCGTATCTACTTTGGCTTTCACATAGAAATATTCATGGGGAATATTAATTTTGATTTCACTATACCGCTTAGGTCCTTTGGGTGTTTCCATAGTAATATTCAACGTTCCGATGAAGGAATTCCAGTTTCCGGAAGGATCGTGATAGGCAATCGTTTTCTCCAACAATTCAGTTCCGGAAAGATCTTGTCCGAATACATGAAATGTCATTATTAGGCTAATAACTAGAAAGCAAATTTTCATAAGAGCTGATATTAATCATTTTTAAAGATAAGATAATCAATACTTTTATGGTGTAAAGAGTGATGCTTTATGGAATACAATATCACATCTGTGTTCTTATTCGTAAGGTCAAGATTTTATTCACTCCTAAAATTATCAAAACTTTATGGTTAGAAAAATTTTCTTTGTTGCGGTTTTAGTTCTGTTCGCTGCAACTATAATACTTAATCCAAACTTCGAAAGAGTTGCCGCCGGTGTTGCAATCTTGCTTTTTGGAATGATGATGCTCGAAAATGGTTTTAAAGTTTTTACACAGGGGAGACTTCGGAAATTATTAAAAAATGCGACCAATAAATTATATAAAAGCATTTCGGTTGGTGCTATAGTGACGGCTTTCATTCAATCAAGTTCCTTAGTTACCGTAATTACAATTTCCTTCATCAGTGCGGGTTTAATATCCTTATCTGGAGGTATTGGATTAGTTTTTGGAGCTAACTTAGGTAGTACCGCCACCGCCTGGCTAGTTTCTGGATTTGGTCTGAAGATTAACATTGCCACTTTAGCTATGCCAATGCTAATTTTCGGACTGCTATTTACATTTCAAAAAAAGGAAACTTTAAAAGGAATTGGACAAATATTAGCCGGCCTAGGTTTTTTCTTTCTTGGGATTCATTATATGAAGGAGGGATTCGATGTATTTAAAGAATATATAGATCTAACCGAATATGCGGTTTCTGGTTATTTGGGGGTGGTTGTTTATGTTTTTCTGGGAATCATTATTACTACCATCCTTCAATCAAGTAGTGCCACGATAGCCCTAATATTAACTGCCTTGGCGGCAGGACAAGTAGAGTACGAAAATGCATTGGCATTAGCGATAGGTGCTAATATCGGCACAACGATTACTGCAATATTAGGGGCGATTGGTTCGAACATTGCAGGGAAAAGATTGGCCGCGTCACACTTGGTGTTCAATGTTGTGACGGGTATTGTAGCAATGGCATTGATTTATCCTTTGGCGAATTTGGTAGATTTATTGGCAAACAAAATAGGCTTCGATTCTAATAACTACACCCTTAGACTTTCCTTATTTCATACCATTTTTAATGTATTAGGAGTAATAATTATGATACCGTTTATTCCAAGATTGGAGCGGTTCTTAATACGTCATTTAAAGGAAAAAGGTGGTAAGGATATTGATGAACCGAAATTTTTAGCTCAGAAAATGCTCGAATATCCCGAAGCACTTCTTGCGTCGTTGATGAATGAGTCTAAATACTTATTTGAAAATGCGATTTTTGAAATTGTTACTCATGCGGTTAATGTACATAGAGAAGATATTATATCGGACCTTAAGATTAAGAAAATAGTGAAAAAATCAAAAGATGATTTAAAAACAGATGTGGATGCTTTATATTATTCGAAGGTTAAGCACATCTATGGTGAGATAATACGATATGCAACCAAAGGACAAAGCGAATTATCATTAACGGAAACTCAGACCGGGCAAATTTTGGAGATAAAAGTTGCCAATCGAAAGATGGTGGAAATTATCAGAGATGTTCAGGAATTAAGTAAGAATGTTGGATTTTATCTTAATTCTGAGAACAAATATATGAGCAAGGAATATGATAAGTTTAGAAAGAAAGTGGTTCGAGTACTTCGTGCCATTTATCTTTTCAGAACAAAGGAAGACGGAGAGGGATATTATAAAACTTTATTGAAATTGAAAGAGCATGCTAAGATAGGAAAGTATCAATCTAACGAATCGATTGATGATCTTATTAGAAATAATAAAATCACTGTTGATATGGGTTCGTCGCTAGTAAATGATAATGGAAATGTAAATGATATTATCAAGAAGCTAATCGACATAGCTGAACTTCTATACACGAAAAAAGATAGCTTACTGGAAAATGGCAAGGAAAAGCCCGAAGACTGATTGTCAATCTTCAGGCGTTCAACTATCTATTTAAGATTTTTATTATAACTATTGTGATACTCCTCTATTAAATTCATTAACGCGGTTACAAGATCTTTTGTCTCGAGAAGTAAACTGAAATATAGAGTTGTATTCTTCGGACTCGATTCTTCGGTTCTGGTTCTCTGAATTTGTTTGTCGATCATTGCAGAAATATCTGAAAAAGCTCTCTCTTTTCTAACCAAGACGTCTTTCAACCTTTCAAATTCCTGACTGTCGAATATTGAAACAATATCAACTAACAGATGTTCAAAGGAAGAATTAATCTCCTGTAAATCTTTTATCTGATTAAAACGCAGCGCTTTGTGATTGTTATTTACATGTTTGTAACTTTTCTTGGAAATAAACTCTAAAGACTGAGTAATATCTGTTAGATATCCTAATATGGTGATGTAGAAACTACTACCTCTAACACTGGTTTCGTCCAATTTTTTAATAAAATAGAATATATTATCACGCAATTCTTCAACCTCATTGTCTAATTTAACAATTCCTTTTTTGCACTTCTTAAGTTTCGAAAGATCCTGTTTCGCAAGTCCTTTCAGAACATCTGTATATATCTTATTGGTTCTGGAAACCACATTGGATATATTATCGGCACTTTCGGCAATAATTCCTTGTACCGTACTACTTTCAGATTTTTTAAGCCCCGTTTTATCTTGACTGGCAATACCTTTATTTTTGTGCGATAAATAATTTCGAACTAATAAGGCTATCGTTACTAAGAGTAAAATAGCAATTGCCGTACCTTTTCCTAAGAAAATGATATACGCTATAACACCGGCTGAAACAAACGCCATTAAAGCGGTAAAGAACCAACCTCCTATCACGTTGAGCACTCCTGCTACACGATAGACTGCACTTTCGCTTCCCCACGCTCTGTCTGCCAGAGACGTACCCATTGCAACCATAAAGGTCACATAGGTAGTAGACAATGGTAATTTCATCGAGGTGGCAATGGAAATAAGAATACTCGCAACCATTAAATTAACGGCGGCACGTACCATATCAAAAGCAGGCGCCTCTTCACCTTTCGCCAATTTAACTTTGGGTTTTTCGAACTGTCTGTCAATCCTACGTTGACTTGATTTAGGAATTACAGCCGTTATTATATTCGACGTGCCAATGGACAATCTTACAATTGCTCTCGATAAAAAATTTGGTTGAAAGCGCTCTTTTACTGAATCCTGACTTGACAAATCAATCGATGTTTTGAGCACACCTCTTGCTTTTTTCGAGAACCAGAGCGTTAGTATCATGACAAGTCCTGCGAGTAATAACAGCAGTGTGGGTGTTGGTACCTTTGAACCCATAACCTCCATACTAAATGCCTCGGCAGGAACTCCGGAAACTGACCAAGCTTCATAAGATTGTAAAGCAGCAATTGGTACACCGATGAAGTTTACTAAGTCGTTACCGGCAAATGCCATAGCTATGGCGAATGTTCCGATAATGATAATGAATTTGTAAACGTTTATTTTAAAATACTTATTTAACAAGGAAGATACAACAGTCCAAAACACGAAACTAATAGCCACAATTATCGCGGTATTTGTAAATATAAACTCACTGACATCATCGGGTATAAAACTAGTACCTTTTAAACCTTTTATAAAGATGAAATAAGTAATTGCTGTTGCGGCTATTCCTCCAAAGAGATTACCTACCCATGCCGCTTTTTCTTCAAAGCGAAAAGATAGTAGTAGTCTCGAAATATATTGTATAAAGGCACCTACCGAGAAGGCGACGACTACCGATAGTAAAATACCGAATATAATCTCGGTTGCTTTCTCCGTATTTATATAGCGAATAAGGTCGGCTATAGTTTCAGTACTTGACGCACTTATTTTTATCAACGACATAGCGACAGCCGCCCCCAATAATTCAAATACGATAGATACTGTCGTTGATGTTGGCATTCCAAGAGTATTGAAAAAATCGAGCAGCAAAATATCGGTTATCATGACTGCCATAAAAATGATCATGATTTCATCAAAATAAAACTCTGCGGGTACGAAAATACCTTTACGGGCTACCTCCATCATCCCGCTGGATGAGAGTGCTCCGAAGGCAATTCCCAAACTGGCAATAATCATAATAGTTTTAAAAGAAATAGCCTTTGAACCAATAGCTGAGTTCAGAAAATTCACGGCATCGTTGCTCACACCAACAACCAAATCGGCTATTGCTAATACTCCAAGAGCAACTAACATCAAGATGTAAATATTATCCATATTTTTTAAGTTTGATCTGGCGCAAATTTCTCATTTTTATTGAAATCCAATGTTACCAAAATGTTATGTCTTTCTATTAAAAATGCAGGTCGAAACCCATTCTAAATGTTATGTTGTCTTTATTACCGTTGAGTGCGGTGTAACTAATATCAGATTGCACTTTTAGCTTATGACCAACAACGTACTTAGATGCACCCAGGGTATATTGATCTTCATCTGCTCTGCCGGTCATCTCCTTAAAATTGGTTGTTGTATATCTAAAGACAACTTCGTAATTATTTTTGAACAAATATCCGGCTTGCGTATTGATCGCGCTACCCACCAAAACCACATCGCCGGTAGGCGTACCATCTTCCTCTACGGCGATTGGATTTTCTGCATCTCTATTGGCGTATTCACCCATAAATGAGAATCCTTGGTATTTAAACATAGCATCTACGAATAACGTATTAATATCTGTCTCATATAAAGATCCATTATCTAAGAACATATAACTTCCTAAATTACTTCTTGTCTTAACAGCATCTTGGTTAAGATCGTAATTAACAGCGAACATTAATTTTGGCGTTGGTTCTCGTTTTAAATCTCCCTGGGAGTAATCTCCCTTACTGATAAATTTTCCAAAAGGTAAAAATTCAATTCTAGCAGTGTATTGCAATCCTCCTTCATTCCCTTCGGTAACATTACGACCTTCCCCTTGTGATAACGCTAGTTTTTCTCTCATGACAAACTTTTCACCTAAATCGGTTTCATGTCTTAACTGAATTCCGACGTCACGATCGATATTAAATCTACTATTGAGCAAAGATCGGTCTATGAGTTGCAAGTTAGCAGAAGAAACAACACGTTCGACATTCCCGGGTAATTTTGTTTGTCCGGCCCATAATTCAAATTTTTCAAAAAAGTTCCACATGATAACAGCATCGAGAATATATCTTGGCGTATTTCTATTGAATTGATTGGCACCAGAAATATCTCTGTTTGAAAGACCTAGTTCAATTTTATACTTCAATTTAGGGGAATACGCGAACCCATCAAATTTTAGTCGCGCTCTTCGAACAAGAAAATTATGATCTGGACTTCCGTAATGATCACCATCGTGGTCCCAAGAAGAAATTGAACGAACCTGAATACGAGGCGCAAATTTTACACTAAAGGAACTGTCTTTGGCGGTAAAATTAATAAGGCCATTTCCGAATTTGGTATCACTAATTTCTTGAGCATTTAAGGAATTCAAAAATACTATTGACACCAAAAATAATAGGTAGTGTAATTTCATTAAAATCGTTTTAAGTTTTTGTCGCTACAAAGAACTTAAACCAATGTTAAGCTAATGTTTCCTAAATGTTAACTTTATCCTTTAATTAGAAAAAAAAAGAAGCTACCTTAAAAGACAGCTTCTACACTCAAATAATCTAGTCGACAAAAACCATACGATTTTAAAAGTGTAATACAAATAAACTGATTATATGTAGCCTTATCTTAAAGAGAATATTAAATAAACATTAAGAAACAATTATTCATTTTTAATATGCCAAAAAAAAAAATTCTCAAATGAGAAGCTTTTTTTCTAACACTCAATTTTAATTTATTAATTTCTAGTCCATCCGGTGGCCCATAAACTATAATTAGTGCCAAACCCATTGCCCTCCTCAGTTATAAAATCGCTTTCCAGGAATGTAAATCCGGTATCGTTTTTAAGCTTTACGACGACATCGATAAAAGTTACATTGTTCACATGTAAATTTCCGTCAAGAACTCCTTGTCCGGTAGGGCTAGCTCCTGCGTCACCATCCAGATCAAACCCTTCTTCAAAACCTTGAATAACGACATTGCTAAAGATACCCTGCGTTCCTGCTCTTAAGCGTACAGCTTCGTTTGCCGTAGCAGACCCTCTTCCCACAATTGTTAAGTTGCTTACAGTTGGTTTTGACCAAAATACGGGGTTAGCGTTATTTCCGATATCGGTATTAAAGCCGTCTGCTTCAATTCCCTTATCGTGTTCCACTCTATGTTCTATATAAACCTCATTCAATGTCCCGGAAAATCCTTCGGTCCAGTCTACCGAGTCGTCTTGAGCGCCAATAACCGAGATGTAACTCGCATTTACTGTTCCACCGAAAAATTCGATTCCATCGTCTTTTCCTTCGAAAGCCTGAATATACTCAACCTTGGTTCCGTTGCCGACGCCGTAAAATGAGAATCCGTTGTTTTCGGAGGAGGCATCTGCTGCGCCTCCCGAATATTCAACACGAACATACTTGATGATTCCTGAATCATCATCCGTCTCGTCTCCTCCATAAGGGAGCCCTCCAATTTCACTTGTGGAGGTTGCTTCGCCACCAACGACCGAATTAATCGGGGCCTTTCCTAGTATGATGAGACCACCCCAATCACCGGCACTTGGTGTGGCTACAGCTGAGGTCATTACAATTGGACTGCTGGAAGTACCTTCCGCAATAATTCTTGCGCCCTGAGCAATCGCAATATAAACTCCTGCCCCCGGGTTTGCTTTAATTACTACACCAGCAGGAATTGTAAGCGTTGTACCATCGGTCATTATAAGAGCCTCAGTTAAACTATATTCTTTTCCTAATTCTAATGTGACATCGGTTGTTTGCAATCCTCCGAGGGTTAAATCTGTAGTAGTGGAGCCGCCTCCGCCCTGAATATTTTCAATTACAATAGGTGCAGTATCATCACCGTCGCATGCGGTAAAGAATGAAGTCGCAATCGTTAAGCTTATCATTAAAATTTTTGTTTTCATAATTTTCGTTGTTTTTAGTTAGTATATTTAAAATTTATATTTTAGCTGTAGTGCTATATTTATTCCTCTTTTATAGCTCGATAGAACTACGTTTCCGGTTTCTATTTCACGAATTCTTTCAATAGTTGGGTCTAATAGATTCTTGGCGCTGGCGTTTATCTCGAAATTATCTCCAATTGCATTTTTCCATACGAAATCGAGTGTTTGAACCCCTTTTTCGATAATATTTCCGAGCTGTCCTGAACCAATTGCATCAATACGATCACCGAAATAGGAGAAAACCATATTTGCAACCGGTTTGTAGGAACCAAAAACTGGGCTGTAATTTAAATCTGCATTAATTAAAATTGGAGATGCACCCTGAATGTCTTCTGATCTGCCTTCCGCAAAAGTTGTTGAAAATAACCCTTGCGAACTTTTTAAGTCTTGTCTGGTATACATATATGTTGCATTAAACCCCAGAGAAAAAATTGCATTTTCATTATCATCAAAAAATATATTTTTGAGTGCTTCAAGTTCAACTCCTAAAACCTCTGCCTTATCGCCTGTTCTAAAAAATCGTTGTGTTCCTGTAGCATCATTCGCGATCACTTTGTTAACAGGGTCATTGATTTGTTTCGCAAAAGCAGCAACTGAAATGATTTCGTTTTTTTCTAAAAACCACTCATATTTCAAATCGAGATTGTATATCTCAGAAAAAGAAGGATTATTTAAAAGGTCGGGGTTACCACCAACTCGTTGTGTTACATCTTCATAAACAAAAGGAGTTACCTCTTTAAATTCAGGAAAGGAAACTGTTTTACTAAATGAAAAACGTAAATTTTGATCATCGTTTAAAGCGTATTTAACATTTAAGCTAGGCAGCACATAAGTTTCAGAAGCACTTCTAAAACCGGGGTCTGTGGGTAAAAGATTAATTACATCATAAATGATATCCTGATTCAAACTTTCCAAACGCACACCCGGAACGATGGTCCAGCTTGGATCGAATTTCAATTCAGCATTGATATAAGCTGCATACACATCCTGCGTTCCTTTATATGTATTTTCGGCCTGTCCCGGAAGATTGGTATTTCCCAAACCATTAGCAGGATCCAGCGCGTTAATAACAAAAGTATTATAGACTGTTCCCAGATTTTGGAAATCGAAAATGGAATTGAAATTATTCACATCGGTTGCAGGAGTATTTGGCTGAATAAAGTCATACCCATATCGAATGTTTTCGAAGTTACGCTCTTTACTTCGCCCGGTATAACCAAAATTTAGTGCAAGTTTTTCTGAAGCATCATAGCGGAGATTCATTCTTCCGTTAATTTCTTTGTCTTCGATATCTTGGAAATATCGCTGATTATCGAATGGAATATTGTTAAAAAAGGAAGCATTGGTATTGGGATCATTATCCAATGTAAAATCAAAATTCTCTAAACTGATTCGCTTTCTGTCCGGTTGTCTGGAATCCACCTTATTATAACCCACACCCCAGTCGAAATCCAGATTATCACTTAATTTGTGATTTCCTAATAACTGATTAACAAATATTAAGTCCTGGTCAAACTGAATATTCATTTGATAGAAACCTTTATCGGTATTAAGAATGGCGTCTCGATTTGTTCCTTTTCCGTCTACTCCAAAAAAACCGACAACATCCCTTCCGCTATTGATGAATAATGAATTATAGCTTAGCTTGTGGTCACTATCAATTTTGTATATAAAGTTGGCCATGGCCGAAGTGGTAGTTGTATATTCATATTCTTCAGAAGCGTCAAATCTCTTTTTTTCGATTGTCGTATAATCTACGGCCGGACCTTCGCGATATTCAAAATTGTTATCGAATGAAGCTGTTCCGAAGAAACTCAACTTCGCATCATTTTTAAATGTGTGGGAGGTTCCGCCAGAGAAGCTGCCGAGAAGGCGAACAGGTGTTCCTGCATCTACAGGATCGACACCGTGAGTGAGTATTACGGAAAAGGGATTATTATCATAACGATTGTAAAATCCGAATTTTCCCGTACCCTCACTTTTTACGAAATTCTCTCCAACAGATCTGGAATTAAAACCGGCACCTAACTCGATGTCAAGAAAACCACTTCCTGAATAGTCTTTAGCAGTGATATCTACATTACCTGCTGAAAAATCTCCATAGAAATGGGTTGAATATGCTTTACTTACTGTAATATTTTGAATCACATCTGATGAAAAGAGACCTAAGTCCATGTTTTTCTTTTCTATGTCGTTAGACGGAAGCGAAAGACCGTTATAAGTAGTATTTAAGTATCGATCTCCTAATCCACGCACATATACATTACTTCCACCTTCCTGGCGAGAAATTCCTGAGATCTTCGCTACGGCTCCGGCAGCATTGCTAACACCTTTACGAGACAGCTCTTCAGACCCAATACTTTCTTTCATCGTCACTGCTTTCTTTTGTTCTAACAAAAGCGCAACTTCACTTTCCTTACGTGTAGTGGTTTTAATAACTACCTCGTCCAAGGCAGCGGCGCTGGCACCCATAGGAACATTTACGGTGGTTACTTTACTAGCTTCAACCAAAACATTATTGACCTCAACTGTTTCAAAGCCTACAAAACTATACTCGATTGTATATGTTCCGGGATTGAGGTTTTCGAGAGCGTAGAGTCCGTCAAAATCTGATGTTGTTCCCTGTGAGGTACCTTTGATGATCACATTGGCAAAAGCGAGGGGTTCATTGTTATAGTCTTTATCTGTAAGCATTCCAATGATAGATCCCGATTGTTGCGCAAATGATAAGCCGTTAAAACCGAGCAATATTAGAATTAAAATATTTTTCATGGTTTGATCTTAATTTCTTGCCACAAAGAAACCCATGCTATGTAAAACTGTCGTTAACTGGATATTACTTTTTTGTCAATTCAAGGTTAGGTAAATATTAAGTGGTTAACATTAAAATTGCACTGGAATTAACACCTTATTATAGTATCTTGCATTTTAAAATTATAGTTAGCATGATGCAATGGGAACAGTTGCTTTCACTCAAAAAGCAGGGCGTTACGAGCAAAAGAATAAGAAAAGAAGAGAATGAAACCCGTTTTGAAGTTGATTACGATAGGGTCATTTTTTCGTCGGCATTTAGAAGTTTACAGGACAAAACACAGGTAATACCACTATCTAAAACTTCGTTCGTGCATACACGTTTAACACATAGTTTAGAAGTTTCAGTAGTGGGTCGTTCATTAGGACGATCGGTTGGTAAGGCCATCCTAGAAAAACATCCACATTTAAAGACGATACACGGTTATCAATTCAATGATTTTGGCGCAATTGTAGCTGCTGCATCATTGGCACATGATATTGGAAACCCGCCTTTTGGACATAGCGGTGAAAAGGCCATTGGTGATTATTTCGCTAATGGAAAAGGAAAGCGGTTTAAAGCGCAATTATCTGAAAAGGAATATCAGGATTTGGTAGATTTTGAAGGAAATGCCAATGGCTTCAAAATTTTAACTGAATCTAAAAATGGAGTAGAAGGCGGCCTTCGCTTAACCTATGCGACTTTAGGGGCCTTTATGAAGTATCCGAAAGAGTCGCTGCCTAAAAAACCTACCGATCATATTGCCGATAAGAAATTTGGTGTGTTCCAATCGGATAAAGACTTTTTTTCTGAAGTAGTTGAAGAACTTGGATTGTTAAAGCGCGGTGGTAAAAATGATCTAAGCTTTTGCCGACACCCATTGGCTTATTTGGTAGAGGCAGCCGATGATATTTGCTACACTATAATTGATTTCGAGGATGGAATAAATTTAGGACTTATCGATGAAGAGTTTGCATTGGAATATTTGATTAAATTGGTAAAGGAGCGCATTAATACCGAAAAGTATGCAACTCTTACGGAAGCTTCAGATAGATTAGCCTATTTAAGATCTTTAGCTATAAACACACTAATTACAGAAGCGGCGTCAATCTTCATTAAAAATGAAACCGCTATCTTAAATGGAGAATTTTCCGAAGCACTTCTGGACAAAAGTCATTACAAGGCTCAAATCGATGATATCATAAAAATAAGCATTGAAAAAGTATATAAAAGCACAGAAGTAATCGATAAGGAAATCGCAGGTTATAATATATTATCAAGTCTTTTAGATGTCTTCACAACAGCTTTTGAAAATTATGCGAATGGTAAGGATAGGCATTATGATCGACTAATTCTAAAGGGATTTGAAAATCGTTTTGAAAAAAATTTAACTCTATACGAACTTCTCATGGAATGTTGTAATTATATTTCTCGACTAACCGACGGAAACGCATTACAAATTTTCCAAAAAAATCAAGGAAATCTATAGTAATCAAGTAGTTTTAATGTTAAATATCCGATATAATTATAATACTATAAATATAGACTCTATTTTTAGAAAATAAATTTAATTCACTAATATATTACGTATGAAAAAATTACTATTTCTAGTAGCCTGCATATCGTTTAGTTTTGCCTCAGCGCAAGATTACAATAGCGTTATAAGCTCCTACCTTAACACTAACCGAGCTCAATTAGGCCTCCAAAATTTGGATGTGCAAGAGTTTGAGATTAATTCACAGAGTTATTCAAGAAGTATGCAGCTTGATAATGTCTACGCCACACAAAAACATAATGGTATAGAGATATATAATTCTACGTCTTCGTTTGCAATAAAGGACGGCAGCGTTGTAAGTGCAGGTCTATCCTTTCAGAATAACATAGCGGAGAAAGTAAATACCACGAATCCTTCAATTACTGCCAATAGCGCAATTGCTAGTGCTGCTTCAGCTTTAGGTATTCAAAGTCCTTCTAATCTCGAGTTGTTAGAGACAGTTTCTAATAATGCATTTGTATTTTCTAAGGGAAATATTTCATTAGAAAATATACCTGTAAAACTGGTATATCAATCAATTGAAAATGAGAGATTAAGACTTGCATGGGATCTAAGCATTTATCTTTTGGACGCTAGTCATTATTATAGTGTAAGAATCGACGCCGTAACCGGTGCGCTGCTGAACACTGCCGACTGGGTTTCTAATTGTAATTTTGACGAAGCTAATCATTCACACAATAATGTTAGCAGCTTAATTAAAGAGAACTCAACTGCCGCAAATATGATAGGCGGGGATATGTACAGAGTTTTTGCAATTCCGTTGAGAAGTCCGGACAATGGGTCAGATACTTTAGAAAACGGTCCTGCCAATGCAACAGCTTCTCCATTTGGATGGCACGATACTGATGGTGCTGCAGGTGCAGAATTCACGATTACCAGAGGAAACAACAGTTATACATATTTAGATCTTTGTAACACGGGAACAGGTCCGTCACCAGACGGTGGAGCAACTCTAAATTTTGATTTTCCGTTCGCCTTACCACAAGGTCCGGCTGCTTACAGAGATGCATCGGCTGTGAATGTTTTCTATTTAAATAATATTACTCACGATGTAACTTATCAATACGGTTTTGATGAGGCTTCCGGAAATTTTCAGGAAAATAACTATGGCAACGGGGGTAGTGCGAGTGATTCGGTAGCTACAGAAGCACAAGACGGAGGAGGAACCAACAATGCAAATTTTGCAACACCTCCTGACGGCCAGAATCCAAGAATGCAAATGTATCTTTGGGGAGGATCGGCAACGGCGGTTGCGGATTTACTCGTAATAAATGGAGGACCGCTTGCTGGATCATACGATGCAGTTCCTGCCGGTTTTGGAGGAGCTATCCCAACAATGTTAACAGGAAATTTAGTTTTAGTGGAAGATGATGACGCTGGTCCATCTACCGATCCAAATGATGCAT
>CBDUGY010000001.1:0-101622 GCA_965367015.1 uncultured Ulvibacter sp. | reverse complement strand
CTAAATGTAACCGGAGGAATAACGGTAGACGATACCGCTATCGATCTTGCCGTGGTTGCAGCCGTACTTTCTTCAAATATTGACATTGCCATTGATAAAACTATGTGTTTTGCCGCCGAAGTTGGATTAGCCGGTGAGGTGCGCCCTGTAAATCGTGTGGAACAACGTATTCTTGAAGCCGAGAAGTTAGGTTTTACATCCATTGTCATCTCAAAATATTGTAAACTTCCGAAGAATAACTATAGTATTGACATCATAAAAGTTGCAAAAGTTCATGACGTTGTGCATCATCTTTTTGGATAATAATCAAATTAACACTTCTTTGGGCAAAAAAGCACATCGTAGCATTTATCTTTAGTACTCATCAAAAATGCTACTATGTCAGTTTTTTCAAAAATCAAACAAACCTTTTCCGTTTTAAAGTCGGTAGACTTACAAGCGATCGCCAAGCTTTCTGAAAAGGTAGATCTTTCCGAAGTAATGAAAACCGTTGGTGAACTCGATGACCGTCAGTTAGCAGGTCTCATGCGAATGTTAAAAACAAAAGCGAGGAAAGGGCAACACAAGCTACCTCCCATTGATGGTGATTTTTATGATCTCGCACTAAAATTAACTCCCGAACAGAGAGCGATTCAACTCAAGGTGCGAAATTTTATGGAAGATGAAATAAAACCAATAGCCAACGAATATTGGAACAAAGCTGAATTCCCTCATCACATCATCCCAAAAATGGCAGCATTAAATATCTGCGGTATGGCGTATCATGGCTATGGTTGTCCCGGAGAAACATTTTTAATGGAAGGCATCATGGCAATGGAGTTGGCACGTGTTGACGTATCTATTTCAACATTCTTTGGCGTGCATAGCGGCTTGGCTATGGGCTCCATTTATCTTTGCGGGAGCGAAGAGCAGAAACAGGAATGGTTACCAAAAATGCAAAGAATGGAGGTTATTGGAGCCTTCGGACTTACAGAACCCAACGTGGGATCTGCGGTTGCCGGTGGTATGGAAACCACTTGTTATAAGGAAGGAGATGAGTGGGTGCTTGACGGACAAAAAAAATGGATCGGGAATGCAACTTTTAGTGATGTAACCATTATTTGGGCTCGGGAGAAAGTAACGAATAAGGTAAAAGGCTTTTTGGTTAGAAAGGATACGCCCGGTTTTAAGGCCGAAAAGATGGAAAATAAAATGGCGCTGAGAACCGTTCAAAATGCAATTATTACACTTACCAATTGCCGGGTAGCTGAAGGTGACCGTTTACAAAAATGTGAATCGTTTAAAGATACCGCAAAAGTATTAAAAATGACGCGTGCAGGTGTTGCCTGGCAAGCTGTAGGTTGTGCCCGCGGAGCCTATGAAGGTGCTTTGAAGTACACTAAAAAACGTGAACAGTTTGGCAGACCTATTGCCAGGTTTCAGCTTATACAAAATCATTTAGTTGAGATGGTTGCCAATCTTACCGCCATGCAAACGATGTGTTTCAGACTATCAGAATTGCAGGATCAAAAACTTCTAACCGATGAGCACGCTTCCCTTGCGAAGGTATTTTGTAGTATGCGAACCCGCGATGTCGTGAGCAGGGCCCGGGAAGTTATGGGTGGAAACGGAATCCTTCTGGAGTACGATGTAGCCCGCTTTGTCGCCGATGCAGAAGCAATCTACAGTTACGAGGGAACGAAGGAAATCAACACGTTGATTGTAGGACGCGCCATTACCGGATATAGCGCTTTCGTTAGCTAAGGCGCCGGATTCGGAATAGTACTGTGTACTTTATTAATCTCGTTTGTTATTTTTTCGGAAAGGTGTACGTCTACACTTTCTATATTTTCTGAAAGTTGATCAATCGTTGTGGCTCCTATAATCGTAGAAGTTACAAAAGGTTGTTGCCGAACGAATGCCAGAGCCATTTGTGTTAAACTTAGACCGTGTTTTTTAGCTATTTCACTGTACAGCTCAGTTGCTTCAACAGAGTTTTTTCCGCTGTAGCGGGAATAATTCGGGAAAAGTGTAACTCTTGCATTGGTTGGTTTCGCATTGTTGAGGTATTTTCCGGAAAGCATTCCAAAGGCTAAAGGAGAATACGGGAGGTATCCAACATTTTCTCTTAAAAGAACTTCACTTAGGCCCGCTTCGTCACGTCGATTCAATAAATTATAGGCATTTTGCACAGAAACTATTTTTGTGGCACCCATTCGTGCCTCCTCCATATACCTCATCACACCCCATGGGGTTTCATTTGATAATCCGATATGACGAATCTTACCGGCTTTAATATGAAATTCAAGTCGCTCAATGGTCGCTGCTATATTATCTTGCCATTGCGAATTGTGCTGGTACTCCCGAACTCCAAAAATGTTTACACCCCGCTCTGGCCAATGCAATTGATACAGATCTAAATAATCGGTTTGAAGGCGTTTCAAGCTATTGTGAAGCGCGTCGTCTATTGATTGTGCACTAAAATTGAGATCTTTTCTAATATATTCGAAATTTCGAGCAGGACCGGTAATCTTTGAAGCGAGTATAATTTTATCTCTAATTAAATTCTTCTTCAACCAAGTCCCAATGATTCTTTCGGTACTCCCCTGTGTTTCTTGTTTACCCGGTACCGAATACATTTCCGCAGTATCGATAAAATTGACACCCTTTTCTAACGCATAACTCAATTGTTCGTGACCTTCAGCTTCGCTGTTCTGCTGTCCCCAGGTCATGGTTCCAAGACATATTTTACTTACTTCTAGATTGGTATTGGGAAGTATGGTATATTTCATTAAAGATTATTAAAGATCTTTCAGGTAACAATACCCTGAAAGATCTGATTCTAGAAATCCTTCGTAAAGAATGGCCTTACATTTCGTTTAATAGTTTATTAATTTCGTCTAATTTTGGGGTGAGTACCACTTCAATTCTTCTGTTTTTCGCTTTTCCTTCGGAAGTGTTGTTAGTAGCAATTGGCGCGTATTCTCCTCGTCCGGCAGCTGTAAGGTTATCTTTGGGAATACGAGGGTTTTCTGTTAAAATTGAAACGATCGCAGTGGCACGTTTTGTTGAGAGGTCCCAGTTGTCTTTTAACGCTCCACTGCCCCCATATGGCACGTTATCTGTATGTCCTTCAATAAGGACGGCGATTTCAGGGTTTTTGGCTAAGACTTTCCCCAATTCAACAACAGCTTCTCTACCACGGGTGTTCACTGCCCAGCTTCCGCTTTCGAATAACAATTTGTTTTCCATAGAAACATACACTTTTCCATCACGCTGCTCTACTGTTAAACCGTTTCCTTCAAAATTAGTAAGTGCTGCTGAAATTGCATCTTTTAAGGCTCTCATTTTAGCATCTTTGGAAGCAATAATTCCCTCCAATTCATCGACACGTTGTGACCGTGCCGCAAGATCCTTCTGAAGTTTTGAGAGTCGAGCTTCTTCCTGTGCCAAAGCTCTCTCTTTTTCTTCCAATTGTGTTAGAAGCTTTCGATTGAGTTCAAGATTTTCTGTTAATGCTGAAGAACTATTCGCTTCCAAAGCATCGTAGGAATCTTTCAATCTTTTAAAATTACTTTCCGAAGCCTTCAGATCCATTGCTAGTCTGCTTTTTTCAGCCTGAAGCTTCTCGATTTCCTTCCGAAGATTAGCAACGCTGTAGGAATCGCTATTACCGCCTTTCCCGTCTAATTGCGACATTAGCGCTTCGTTTTCGAGACGCATGGCATCGTATTTATCTTTAAGGTCTTCGTAAATTTTTGATGAAACGCAGGAGCCGGTAAGGACTAACAACGCTAATAGGAGGAAAAAGTGTTTATACATGCTGTAAGGTTTGTAGGTTAAATTAAAATTCTAATTCGACTAAGAGCGGACAATGATCGCTATGCTTTGCATCCGATAGTATAACGGCGCGTTTTAAATTTTCTTGTAGGGGTTGAGAAACCAAATTATAATCGATGCGCCATCCTTTATTATTATTACGTGCATTCGCTCTATAGCTCCACCACGTATAATTGTGGGGTTCCTTATTGAAATATCTAAAAGAGTCAATAAATCCGTTGTCGATAAAGTTGCCGATCCATTCGCGTTCTACCGGAAGGAATCCGGAAACATTTGCATTTCGAACGGGATCATGTATATCGATTGCTTGATGACAAATATTATAGTCACCACAGATAACTAAATTCGGAATCTCTTTCTTAAGGTTGGTAATATATTCCTGAAACTCGGCCATATAATTCAGTTTGTGTTCCAGTCGGGCAATATTGGTACCGCTAGGCAAATACAGGCTCATTACCGAAAGATGGTCGAAGTCTAATCGAACATTCCTGCCTTCAAAGTCCATAGATTCAATTCCGGTGCCGTATTCAACGTGATTAGGTTTAATTTTTGAGAAGATTGCAACTCCGCTATACCCCTTCTTCTGTGCGCTGAACCAATAATGATATGGATATCCGGCCGCTTCAATCTCGGCTACTTCCACCTGTTCTTTTGAAGCCTTCGTTTCCTGAATACAGATGACATCAGGATTTGCTACTTTCAACCAATCGATAAAGCCTTTTCTCATGGCGGCTCGAATACCATTAACATTATAAGAGATGATTTTCAAAACAGATAAATATTTAAAGATAATTCCTGCCTTTAAGCTAAGAGAAAGGAATCACGAATAACAACTACTAATTTAAATAACATTGTATTTTTACAGATAACATCTTCAGAAAGATTTAAAAAAAGAATCAACAAAATAAACTGGGGTGAGTTAAGTTGTATAGTTGATGAAGTTATCCATATTTATCCTTACGTTTTGTTTAGCTGCTATAGGCTACGCTCAGGATATTTCATCTAATTTAAAGACAAAAAAAGTTGCGGTCACCGATAGTATAATAGTTGATACCGTGAGTATAAATCCGCTTAAGTTTCAGGTACTTGACAAACACGGTACAAGCCTTGATTCACTGGATTACGGTGTAAATTATCAGACTGGTGTATTGACTCTTTCAGAAAACATCAGGGAGGTTCATGACACCATCGTAATCAGGTATTATAAATATCCTGAGTTTTTAACTAAGGATTATTTTGCGCTAGATCCTGAAATAATTGTTGAAAACACCGGAATGATTGACAAGCTATATTCCTTGGATCAATCTACGAACACTAATGTTTTTACCCCTTTTGATGGGTTGAATACTGTAGGAAGCGTTTCCAGAGGGGTTACTATAGGTAATAATCAGAATGCTGTTGTAAACTCTCAATTAGATCTACAAATTACCGGTAAACTTAGCGACAAAGTCTCTATTCGAGCGTCTATACAAGATGCAAACATTCCAACACAGGAAGGCGGATATTCTCAAAGTTTAGATGAATTTGATCAGATATTTATTGAACTCTACAGTGATAATTGGAACATAAGAGCCGGAGATATTGACCTGAACAATACTAGTAGTTATTTCGGTAATTTCACTAAGAAAGTGCAAGGGATTTCCTTAAGAGGAACTGTATCACATAAGAATGGTGGAAAAACTTCAGCTTTTGCATCGGGAGCATTGGTTCGAGGTGTTTTCGCACAAAGTACATTTGTGGGTCAGGAAGGGAACCAAGGGCCCTATAAACTGGTTGGTCCTAATGGGGAACTTTATATTTTAATAGTATCGGGAAGTGAACGGGTATATGTTAATGGGCTGTTGTTGGAGCGGGGAGAAAATGAAGATTATGTAATTGATTATAATGCCGGGGAAATAAAATTTAATTCTACCTATCCGATTACTGCGAATATGCGGATTCTTGTTGAGTATCAATACACCGACAGAAACTACACCCGTTTTATTGGGTATGGTGGCGGAAATTATTCCAGTGACACTTTCGACCTGGGCGTCTATGTATACACTGAGAATGATGCTAAAAACCAACCTTTACAACAAAACCTATCCGAAGAGCAGGTAGGTATTCTTCAAGCGGCAGGAGACAATATGGATTTAATGACCGCGCCTTCAGCACAGCCTGAAACATTTTCAGAAAATAAAATTCTTTATAGAAAAGAACTTATTAACGGGGAAGAGGTTTTTATATTTTCGAACGATCCCACCGATGAGTTGTTTAGCGTACGGTTTACCTTGGTTGGCGATAATATGGGAAATTATATAATTAGCAATGCAAGTGCCATAAGTAGGATTTTTGAGTATGTACCCCCACTAAACGGGGTACCACAGGGTAATTATGAGCCTATCATACAACTAAATGCACCTACAAAATTGCAAGTTGGCGGGTTAAACGCAAGTTATCATCCAAGCGAGAAGACAAAAATAGATTTTGAAGTTGCCGGAAGTAAAAAAGACCTCAACTTATTTTCAAATATTGACGACGGAAATAATGACGGGTTTGCCGGCAGACTTTCTGCGCGGCAAACCCTATTAAAGACTACAGATACGTTGAAAATCGACGGATTCGGATCTTTAGATTATATAAACCAAGATTTTCGAAATGTGGAACGAATTTATAACGTAGAGTTTAGTAGAGACTGGAATCTTTTTACACCAAAAGGGGATCAACGTTTTTTAATTAGCGGTGTCGATATTTCACATCCTAAGGTAGGAGGGGGAAGATATGAGTTTCAGAATTTAGATTATTCTGAAAATTTCAGTGGTAATCGTCATGTTTTAGCTTCAGATCTGCGATTTAAAAAATTGCGATCTACTACCAACGGAAGTTACCTGAATAGTACGGGAGCTATGTTCGATTCTAAATTTTTCAGGTTCCATACTACTACAAGTTATTCATTAAAAAATGCCTGGATTGGTGCAAAAATAGCTTTGGAAAATAATAAACTTCGCACTGTTGGTACTGATAGTTTAACGCCTCAGAGTCAGAAGTTCGAATCTTACGAGATTTATAGCGGAATTGGTGATAGTACAAATCTCTATGCTGCCGGGGGATATCAATATCGGGTAAATGACAGTTTGAGAAATGGAATTTTAAAAAAGGTTAGTACATCACATACATTTTATGGAAGGTCTAAAATTATAAACACTACGGCATCTCAACTGTCTGTTTTTGCCAACTACCGTGTACTAAAAGACGAGGATGGAGATGATAAAGACGAACAGTCCCTTAACGCTCGAATTTTATACAATCAATCAATCTTAGATGGGGGAATACGGTTTAATACGGCGATTGAATCTAATAACGGAGTCATCGCGCAGCAGGAATTTACCTATGTAAAAGTAGCGCCTGGTGAAGGCATTTATACGTGGAATGATTATAATAATAACGGAATACAGGAACTGGACGAATTTGAAATAGCGCAGTTTCAGGATGAGGCTGAATATGTTCGGATTTTATTGCCAAACCAGATATTTCTGAAAGTAAGAGAGAATAAATTTAGTCAGATCTTAACACTCAATCCACAATCCTGGAGCTCTAGACAAGGCTTTCAAAAAGTGTTGTCACATTTTTATAATCAGACCTCTTACATTATCGATAGAAAAATAAAACGTCTTAATGACGCCTTCAATTTAAATCCATTTAGAGATGGAGGCGATGATCAGTTAGGGTTAACCCTTAATTTTAGGAATGCGTTATTTTATAATCGTGGAAAGCAAAAATTCACAACCAGTTATACCTATATTTCGACATCTAGTAGTAATTTATTAGCCGTCGGACTTCAGGAGAACAAATTATACAGTCATCAATTAAAATTTAATCATAAATTCTGGGAAAGTTGGATATTGAATTTCAATAATTCGATAGGTAGCAATAAAAGTACTTCGGAAAACTTTTCAGGTAGAAATTATCAATTAGACAGTTATGAAATAAATCCGAAGCTTTCATATTTATTAAATGTACAGACCAGATTTGATGTTTTTTATCAATTCTTAAATAAAGACAATACGTTAGGAGCGATGGAGGCGTTAGATCAACAAAAAATAGGATTCTCCTTTGCGTATACCAATGCTGAAAAGATTTCAGTCAATGGAGAATTTAATTATATAGACAATAATTTTATGGGAAGTGCATTTTCACCGGTTGCCTATCAAATGTTAGAAGGACTACAGCCAGGAACGAATTTTACGTGGAGATTGTTGTTTCAGAAAAGAATTACAAAATATTTGGATGCAAATCTTTCTTACTTCGGAAGGAATAGTAAGAACTCCAAAACCGTACATACAGGAAGCATCCAATTGAGAGCTTATTTTTAATTCACTCGTACATCTTATTAAGCTTTTTCTCTTACAGACAAAACCTATTTACAATTATGGTCATAAAAAAGGTCCGCAAGATAAAATCTTGCGGACCTTTAAAAATTAGAATACTTAGATTATTTTACAATAATCTTCGCAGTTTTAAAACTATTAGTTTTCTCATCACCAATTTTTACTAAATACACTCCTGCCGCAGCATAAGACATATTTAGGTTATAATTATAACGATCACCACTTTTCTCTAAATTATTAAAGACGATCATTTTTCCTAGCAGGTCGTATACAGCTATAGCTGCTTTACCGTCAAAACTAGTCACTAACGAAATATCGAAATTGCTATTATCGTTACTAACAACGATCAACTCAGATTGAGAAATTGTTGGATCAGCAACACCTAACGTTCCTGTGATATTAGCAGTATAGTCATTTGTTCTACCAAATGCTAAATCATCACAAGGGTCTAAGTAGTCTCCGGCTTGATCTAAATCTTCACCTCTAAGTCGCATACGGTGCATTCCCATAGTTACGGTTGAGACCGTAGAAAAATCGACAGAGAAATTAAAGT
Organism: uncultured Ulvibacter sp.; assembly: GCA_965367015.1. Taxonomy (GTDB): domain Bacteria; phylum Bacteroidota; class Bacteroidia; order Flavobacteriales; family Flavobacteriaceae; genus CAXBES01. Next base: position 92,883 of record CBDUGY010000001.1, on the reverse strand, counting down.
CTGTGTTTGCTGTTGCAACAAATTCATCAGCGATTAATTCATTTGCTTCAAAAGTTCCATTATCATTAAAGTCAATCCAAATAGCAAATGCAGAATCAGCAAAGCCCATTTGTACTACACCAGGGAAAGGATTCGTTCCAAGGTCAAAATTAAACACAATCGATGTATCATTGCTATATCCTGTAGCACCGCAATTTACCGGGATATCCTGGTCTGCTAATTCAATCATGGTAACTCCATCATTAAATCCAGCACAATTTGACATTGGTTCACAGTAAACAATACCATTTGTTACGGTTTTTGTGGTAGAATCATTTGCAGGGTTAGAATCTCCTGCTAAATTAGTGCTTGCCACGATAGTGTAATCTCCAGCTGCAGACATATCTGCTTGAGTTCCAAAAGTAAAACTAGCTGTTGCACCAGCGGCAAGGGGTCCTACAAAAGTATCGTTTACGGCAGGACCAGCATTAACAGTATAAGACATAGGAATATTGCTCAATGAGTTGCTTCCAAAATTTCTTACGGTAACAGTTATATCTTCAGTAGCTGTAAGTGTACCTGTGTTAGGGGCGTCAATACTTACTACACCACTATCATCAGGCATTGGGGGTGCTAATGAGAAATGAGCAACAACATCACGTCTTGACGGTTCGAAATACTCTGCGATATGCCAGAAACTTGCATCATCTGCTGGATCTACTGTACATTGAACATAATCTGCCAATCTGTTTGAAGGATTAGCCGCTGTACTTTGAGCTATCAATTCTTCATTAACAGTCATGACATTTAATGGGTCTGTAGCGAAACGACCTGTATATCGAATAGAAATACGATCGGTTGCAGAAGAAGAGGTATAACCTAAGGCTATATCTCCGGCTCCATTCATTACCATACTTCCGGAGTAAGCGTCTCTTCCATCGGGTGCTTCATAAGTTCCTTCCTGGAAGATAGTCCAAGGAAGACCATCGGCTACTTGGCGTAATTCGTACCATCTAATAGCTGCTTTTTCAGGACTACCAGCGAGTACATCAACTACAAAATTCATTACTGCTGAGTTGTGAGTTCCAAATCTTCTGTATTGCACTTGGTTCATCATTGTAGCCTGAAGAATATCAATATCTGGTCCTCCACCTTGTGGTCTGTTAGAGAATGAACCTCCATCAAAAACACTGGTAAAATCGGCAGTTGTAATTATTTGAGCTGCAGACATAGTTGAGTTACCCGGGGTTACCCAGTCAATAGTTGCGCTCCATATTTTTAAGTGATCATCGGCAACACCGCCCCATGCATCATCCTGAAGATATACAATAGGAGCAGGAGTACCTGCAGGTGCTAATAGTTGATCTGTAGTGTGGAATGCTTGCGGGCTATAGAAACCACTTGTTACTAGACCTGGTAATGGTAATGCAACGAACTGCGCCGGATCTCCATTTAACATTTCATTTCTTTCAACAGCAAATACTCTATTTGCATTACTGATATTAGCAGTTACCATATAAGTATCTCCCCATACCGAAAACTTAGTATAATCCGGGAAACTTCCTGTTCCAAAACCAGTGGTATACACGTGCCATCCGTCGTTAACCGGGTCTGACCCTTGACAAACAGCTACATTAAATCCATTCGGACTACTATCAAATTCTGTGATCACAAAGCGATCTGCTTGCTTATCATAAAACACAATTGGATCTCCAATAGTATTTCCTGGAAAAAGTGTTCCTAATGATAATTCGGCAGTTAATGGATTACCATTCTTATCGAAAATTCTGAAAGCAGAATTCCACGCACCTACGTAGTGGTTTGGTCCTGCAGCTCCTGTTGGATCGGACGGAGTTGCCTGTGAAATATCAGCAACAAAAATTAATGAAGGAGGTTGAACTCTATGTTGCGGCGCATTTGCTTGCGTCCCCATTAACGGATCATTCCCTTGCGATCCTTTTCCAGGAACAACATTGTTCCCAAATCTTCCTTTTGGCAGTCCTAACATAGGAGTGTTGTCTGCATATTCTATGATCCCACTACGAATTTGATCTGCGATGCTAGGAACATATACTGGCGGGTCCATCATACCTGTAGCGGTAGGCCCAACTGGTTCTTGGCCAGTTACTCCAAAAGTAATCAGGAATAAAAGTGCCATAATGTAATAAGTAAACTTCATTTTTTTTTGATATTTAGTTAATTTTTAATGATTCTATAAAAATACTACGGATAATTTTAAAAACCTTGATTTTTCAAAACATTTTTAAAGCCCTAATTTACTATAAATCAATAATTAATAAAATTTCAACTCTATCAATACAATGGGGTATTACTTGATTCACAGTAATTTATATTTAATCAAAAATATTGCTTTCATTGATTAAAAGGCACAATAATTGTAACTTCACTTTCTGAAACCTAAAACAGATTAATTATGACACTTTTTAAAAACACCTTACTTATACTCACTACAATACTTGTTTCTTGTTCTTCCGGCAAAAACCCGGATGAAAAAACAGCCGCTAAAGTGAACAAAGAAAAAGTAGAAATCCAGAAACTGATGGATGAGGGTTTTACTAAGGGTGTAATTGTAGCCTCAACAGTAGAGGGTGAATGCCCTTACACAATCCAAGCAGATAATAATGATGCCTATCGGTTAGATCCAATTAATCTTGAAGAAAAATATAAGAAGAACGGAGAGAAAATTTGGGTTAAGTACACACCTCTTCGCATGAAAAACAGATGTGATAACGCAAATCCGGTGACCGTGGTAAAAATTATGAAAAGAGAGGATTAAATTCCTCTCTTTTGCTCTATTTAAGCCAATTTTTTAAAGAAAAAGTTTCGGCGAATATTTTCGAAATTTCATTGATTTTAACCCGATCCTGATCCATGCTGTCTCGATGACGAATTGTTACCGTATTATCTTCTAATGATTGGTGATCTACAGTAATGCAAAATGGCGTGCCATTTGCATCTTGTCTACGATAACGTCTGCCCACGGCATCTTTCTCATCGTATAGTACATTGTAATCCAGCTGAAGATCTTTTACTATCTCTTGTGCCAATTCGGGTAGTCCATCCCTTTTAATTAAAGGTAATATTGCCGCCTTTACCGGCGCGAGAATTGCAGGCAATTTTAATACTGTGCGCGTAGTTCCGTCTTCCAAGGTTTCTTCTTGTAAAGAATTACTCAGAATTGCTAAAAACATTCTGTCTAAACCTATAGAAGTTTCTACTACATAAGGAACATAATTCTTGTTGAGTTCGGGATCAAAAAACTGCAATTTTTTCCCTGAATACTGCTCATGTGCCTTCAAATCAAAATCGGTACGAGAGTGAATTCCTTCTAATTCTTTAAAACCGAAAGGAAAATTAAACTCGATATCGGTAGCAGCATTGGCGTAATGTGCTAATTTCTCATGATCATGAAAACGGTAATTTTCCTTACCAAGGCCTAGTGAAAGGTGCCAATTTAGACGTGTTTCTTTCCAGTATTCGTACCACTTCATTTCTTCACCCGGCCGTACAAAAAATTGCATTTCCATTTGTTCAAACTCTCTCATTCTAAAGATAAATTGTCTCGCAACGATCTCATTTCTGAAAGCTTTACCTGTTTGTGCGATCCCAAAGGGAATCTTCATCCGTCCCGATTTTTGTACATTTAAAAAGTTAACAAAAATCCCTTGAGCAGTTTCGGGACGTAGATATAAATCCATTGCACTATCTGCCGATGCTCCTAATTTAGTACCAAACATCAAGTTGAATTGCCTTACTTCAGTCCAATTCTTAGAACCCGTTTCCGGGTCTGCGATCTCCAATTCTTCAATCAGCGCCTTTACATCAGCTAGATTTTCGGTTTCTAATGATCTAGCAAGACGCTCCAGAACAGTTTTTTGTTCATTTTTATATCGAAGAACTCTTTCGTTAGTTGCCACAAATTGGGCCTCATCAAAGGAATCACCAAAGCGCTTCTTTGCTTTTGCAATTTCTTTTGCAGCTTTAATGTTCAATTTTTCAGCATAGTCTTCAACTAAAACATCTGCACGGTATCTTTTCTTGGAATCTTTGTTGTCAATAAGCGGATCATTAAAAGCGTCAACGTGTCCGGAAGCTTTCCAGGTAGTTGGGTGCATTAATATGGCTGCATCGATCCCAACAATGTTCTGATGCATGTAAACCATGCTTTTCCACCAATAATCTCGTATATTCTTTTTCAGTTCTACGCCGTTTTGCGCATAATCGTATACTGCGCTCAAACCATCGTATATTTCACTAGAAGCAAAGACGTATCCATACTCCTTAGCGTGAGAGATTACTCTCTTAAATTGATCCTCGTTGTTTGTCATAGCGCAAAAATAAAAAAACCGCTACGATAACATCGCAGCGGTTTGAATTTTTTAATTTTAATTAATTATTTCAATTCCATTGTTGTGGTAGCAACTTGTCTAACACCATCAAATACATTGATGATATAGCGCCCTTCAATAAGGTCGGCCTCTGCGGCATTTACAAGCATACATACATCCAGCTCATCGTTTTCATAAAATATTTTAGTAGCCGCACTGTATGTAAGTGTTCCGGTTTCAAGCTCTATTGTTTGTTTATCTCCCAATAGGTTATTTTTCGGATTAATTACCTGAACATACAAAATACGATCTCCAGAATCTGCTATAGCATTCGGTGCCAAGGTGAAACAGGCACGAACTTTATCGGCACGACTTGAACGACGTGTATCTACAATTTTTCCACTATTTCTAATAATAACGGCTTCTCCACGTAAATCGGTTGCTTTAAGAGCGGCACCTCTGGCAATTTTTTCCGACAAGGCCATATTCGATTCACTCACCGAGTCTACTACCTGAATAGTCCTAGTAAGCTCATTAGTTGTACTATCGTTTTGAATGACCAAACGTTGGTTCACGGCTATAAGACTATCTGCTTTTTTGAACAACATCTTACGCTCTTGTTTTAATCTTCCTACTTCCGCCTTATAACGCTCAATCAACGCAATATTCGCTTCCGAATCCTTAACTGAATCTAGGAGAATTTCTATCCGCTCACGTGCGGCCAAAAGATCCTTATCCTTTAATTCATTGTCCTGAATTACTTCATCATAATTTGCTATAAGCCCTTCCAACTCAGCTTCAATATCTTGTTTTTGCTTCTCTAATCCAGTTACCGTATTTTTACTATCATTATATAAAGAAACGGTATAGACAGCTAAACCGATTAAAAGAATCGATAAAACTCCTATTAGAACTTTAAATCTAGTACTGTTATTTTCTGTACTCATGGGGTTTGGTTTGTTTATAGTTACAATCGGCTAAATTACTAACTGCCTTTACAATAAAACGTTTAGGAAATGATAAAAAAACTTAAATTATGTTAAATCTTTTATTTCCAAAGATTTGCAATGGTTGCAATACCGTTCTCTTACAGCAGGAGAAGGTATTATGCGCTAAATGTATACATAATTTACCACTTATTTGCCATCATAGGAGCGGCAGCGACACCATGAAAGATATTTTTTATGGAAGATTTCCCGTCGAAAGTGCCACCGCCTTGCTACAATTTCAAAAAAAAGGGATCACTCAAGATCTAATGCATAGCTTAAAATATCGAGGTCGAAAAGAGATAGGCACCTTCTTCGGAAAATGGCTTGGAGAAGAGCTAAAACTAGCTGAAGCCTATCACGATATCGATCTAATTATTCCTGTACCACTACATAAACATAAACTGCAGAAAAGAGGTTACAATCAAGTGGAAGGCTTCGGAAGAGAAATAGCAAAATCTCTCAAAGTGCCCTATATAGACGATGTTTTGGTAAAAATTTCAAATACTAACTCTCAGGTGTTCAAAAAAAGACTAACACGTTTTGGAGCTTCAGAAACTATTGAAGAAGTTTTCTCCTTAAAGAATTCCGAAAAAATTCAAAATAAACATATTCTTTTGGTTGACGATATTGTTACTACAGGAGCGACCTTCGAAAGATGTGCACAACAACTGTTGAAAAATTCTAACACCAAACTAAGTTTGGCAACCATGGCCTTAACTTAAGGAAGTATCATTAAGTGATACACATTTTATGTCTGCTTTCAAGATGTAAAAAAGCGTCTGTTTCTACTAAAAATCTTACTACTTTTGTTCTATGAAGCATCGGTTACTGTATATTCCAATTGTATTTCTTTTTTTACTCTCTTTTACAGATTGTGCGAAGAAAGGAAGCCCTTCAGGAGGTAAGAAAGATAGTATCCCGCCGGTAATTGTAAAAAGTACTCCAGAGAATTACAGCATTAACTTCAGCGAAAAGGAAATCAGAATCTATTTCGATGAGTATATAAAACTAAAGGACCTTCAGAAAGAATTAATTGTTTCACCTCCATTAGAATATCCTCCGGTGATTACACCTTCAAGCACATCAAAAGTGCTCAAGATAAAAATTGAAGACACCTTAAAAGAAAATACTACCTACTCTTTTAATTTTGGAAATAGTATCGTTGACAATAATGAAGAAAATCCGTTTCAATATTTTAAATATGTTTTTTCCACGGGAAGCTATATCGACAGTTTAAACCTTAAAGGAAGAGTTTCAGATGCGTTACTGCCAAAACCTGATGGACCATCAACAGTAATGCTTTATGAAATCACTGATACATTTAAAGATTCATTGATCTATTCTGAAAAACCAACCTATATCACCACTACCACCGATAGTATTGGTTCTTTTGAACTCACCAATCTAAAAGCTGGAAAATATCTGTTATTAGCATTAAAAGAAAAGAGTAATAATTATACTTTTCAGCCAAAAGACGATAAAATTGGCTTTGTAAATAAGGTGGTTACACTTCCCACCGATAGTTCGTATACTATTACACTTTTTAAGGAAACACCCGATTACAAAATTGCACGACCTAATCAAGTTGCAAAGAATCATATTGTTTTCGGCTATGAAGGCAAGGCAGATAGTTTAAACTTAACCTTACTTTCAGAGGTACCTGAAGATTACCAATACAAGACTTATCGTGATCGTAAAAAAGATACTTTACACTATTGGTTTAAGCCTTCCCTGGCAAGCGATTCCTTGCTTTTTATTTCAACAAACGGGCGGAAAATTGACACTTTAAATGTTCGTATGCGCGATCTTTTTAACGATTCTCTTTCAATTGAAATTATAAATCCAAAAGCACTCACCCCAAAAGACACTTTGAAGCTCCAGATAAATACTCCGGTAGTTGCTATAGATTCTGAAAAAGTATTTGTGATGGATAAGGATTCGTTAGTTATAGACGCTGCCTTGTTTTTAAAAGAAGAAACTAATACAGTAAATCTTGCATTTAAGAAAAAAGAAGAACAGAGTTATAAGGTACAGTTACTGCCGGGAGCATTAACCGATTTCTTTGACAAAACGAACGATACTCTCAACCACATAGTGCGTACTAGAATCGCGTCAGACTACGGGAGCATTGAGCTTACGCTGCAAAATGCTGAGCGTTTTCCAATAATTGTTCAACTTGTAGATTCGAAATTCAATTTGGTCACTGAAGAATACTTAATTGAGAACAGAAAAGTCGCATTTGAAAATATTATTCCCGCATTCTATTACATCCGAATCATTTACGATAAGAACGCTAATAAACAATGGGATACCGGGAGTTTTTTACAACGACTAGCCCCGGAAGAAATTCGGTATTACCCTACAAAAATTGAAGTTAGGGCAAACTGGAGTTTAAAAGAGACTTTTATTTTAAAGTAAAAGCATCTCTGTCGTTCAAAAACTGAAGGTGCTTTCGGTATTTTTTAAGATCAATTTTACTCAAAACTACAGTTTCAGAAAATTCTACTTCAAAATCCTCCGAAGAAAGCTGGTCACCTAATACATCATAAATCGCTGAATGACCTGTGTATTCATGTCCGTTGCCGTCTAGTCCAACTCTGTTTACTCCAATACAATAGCTCATATTTTCAATAGCGCGCGCTTTTAACAAAGCATCCCATGCGGCAATACGTTTACTTGGCCAATTAGCAACATAGATTAATACATCATAATCTATGGTATTACGAGCCCAAACCGGAAAGCGAAGGTCGTAACAAATCAACGGACAAATTTTCCACCCCTTATAATCAATAAACAGCCGTTTATCACCAGAAGCAAATATTTTATGCTCTCCCGCCAATGTGAAAGTGTGTCGCTTATCATAGCATTGATAGGAACCATCTGGTTGAACGAAAAACAAGCGGTTGTAAAAATGATCATTTTCTCGAATGATAATACTTCCTGTAATTGCAGCATTTTTTTGTTTGGCTTCGGAAAGCATCCATTGCAGCGTTTCACCTTCGCTTTCTTCAAAAAGAGTACTCGCATTCATGGTAAAACCGGTGGTAAACATTTCCGGAAGTATAATCAGATCTGTTTGCGCTTCAATATTTTTAATTTTTTCAGAAAAATGCTGTCTGTTGGCAATGGGATTTTCCCAGTGCAGATGTGATTGTATGAAGGTTACGCTAAGTGTGTCCAAAATTGTTTTTAATTGTCTAAAATCTTAATAAGATCATCTATTCCTTGCATTTTTGCATGATCCAAAGCTGTATTTCCGCGATCGTCCTTAACTGAAATATCTGCCCCTTTCCGTAAAAGTATATCCACAATTTCCTTTCTATTGAAAGTAACCGCAAAAATTAATGCGGTTGCGCCGTTAAAATTTGTGATATTAACATTGGCGCCCTTATCTATTAGTAATCTGGCTATCTCGGTATGCCCTTTAAAACAAACACCCATTAAGGAAGTATTCCCGGAGGCATCTTGTGTATCAACATTTTGAGGATATTTTAAAATGATTTCTGAAATAACTCTATTTCCAAAATAAGTGGCGAGTAATAATGGTGTAGAACCTCTAGCATCCTTCTCGTTTACCAATTCAGGATTTTTGGAGAGAATAGTTTCCACCTCAGTACTATTTTCCTCCCTTATTGCATTGATTAATTGATCTATCATCGATGTAATGTATTCTCCACTAAATTAAACAAACAAAGCAACATACCAGGTATGCTGCTTTGAAAATAAATTAGGTGTTGTTAAGCTACTCGCTGGGGAGTGGTTATCAATTTGTATTAATTATTCTAAATCGAAACGATCTAAGTTCATCACTTTATTCCAGGCCGATACAAAATCCTGAACAAATTTTTCTCCGGCATCTGCACAAGCATAAACTTCAGCGATCGCACGAAGTTCGGAGTTTGATCCAAAGATAAGGTCTACTCGCGTTCCGGTCCATTTAATCGCTCCACTCTTACGATCACGCCCTTCGAAAACTTGATCGTTTGAAGACGTAGCTTTCCAAGTTGTGCCAAGATCCAAAAGATTAACAAAGAAATCGTTTGTAAGTGTTTCCGGACGTTTAGTTAATACCCCATGTTTAGAGCCGTCAAAATTAGTGTTTAGTACTCTCATTCCACCGAGCAAAACGCCCATTTCAGGAGCTGTAAGTGTTAATAATTGCGATCGGTCAACAAGCAATTCTTCAGCAGTAACTACCTGATCTTTTTTAATGAAGTTTCTAAAGCCATCGGCGGCCGGTTCTAGATGTGCAAAAGATTCAACATCGGTTTGATCCTGTGATGCATCAGTTCTACCCGGAGCAAAGGGGACAGTAATATTATGGCCCGCATTACGAGCAGCTTCTTCAATTCCGGCACATCCACCTAATACAATTAGATCTGCCATTGAAACTGCAGTATTATCTGTTTGCGCAGTATTAAATTCTTGCTGAATCGCTTCTAAAGTTTGTAATACTTTAGACAATTGGGATGGATTATTAACTTCCCAATCTCTTTGTGGCGCCAATCTTATGCGCGCTCCATTCGCGCCTCCACGTAAATCTGAACCTCGAAAGGTAGAAGCAGAAGCCCAGGCAGTTGTTACTAATTGTGCTATGCTTAAGCCCGAAGCCAGAAGTCTCTTTTTTAATTCAGAAATAGCCGGAGCTTCGATCAATTTGTGAGAAACTGCAGGTACTGGGTCTTGCCAGAGTAATTCTTCTTTCGGAACTTCCGGCCCAAGATATCTTGACACTGGTCCCATATCACGATGACATAACTTAAACCAGGCTCGCGAAAACGCATCTTCAAAATCTTGTGGATTATCACGAAAGTGTTTTGAGATTTTACTGTAGATTGGATCCATCTTTAATGCCATATCTGCTGTCGACATCATTAAATCCTGTGTTTTAGACGCATCATGCGCCATTGGTGCCTTTTTTGCGTTTGAAGCAGCAGTTGGTTTCCATTGGTGCGCTCCTGCGGGACTCTTTGTCAATTCCCAATCATAGTCAAGTAAGACTTTAAAATAATCGTGATCCCATTTAATAGGGTTTGGAGTCCATGCACCTTCTAATCCGCTGGTAATAGTATCATCACCTCGTCCCGTTCCATATGTACTAAGCCAACCTTGCCCTTGAGTTTCAATGCCGGCTCCTTCAGGTTCTATCCCAACAAGCTCAGTATCACCAGCGCCATGAGCTTTACCGAAGGTATGCCCTCCGGCAATAAGCGCGACAGTTTCTTCGTCATTCATAGCCATGCGTCCAAAAGTTTCTCTAATATCATGTCCTGATCCTAGAATATCCGGCTCTCCGTTTGGACCTTCCGGATTAACATAAATAAGACCCATATGCGCTGCACCTAATGGTTTTTCGAGTTCCCCATCTTTTTTATAACGAGCATCATTACCCATCCATTCGGTCTCAGATCCCCAATAAATATCTTGCTCTGGTTCCCAAACATCTTCTCTCCCACCAGCGAAACCAAAAGTTTTGAAACCCATTGATTCTAATGCGCAATTTCCGGCAAGAATCATTAAATCTGCCCATGAGATCTTTTTACCATATTTCTGCTTAATTGGCCATAATAAAAGTCGGGCCTTATCGAGATTCCCGTTATCCGGCCAACTGTTAAGGGGAGCAAAACGCTGATTCCCGGTATTTCCTCCTCCACGCCCGTCTGTTACCCGGTATGTTCCGGCGCTATGCCAGGCCATCCTAATGAACAATCCTCCATAATGACCATAATCTGCCGGCCACCAATCCTGTGAGTCAGTCATCAAATGGACTAAGTCTTTCTTTAAACTATCGTAGTCCAATTTTGCAAATTCCTTCTTATAGTCGAAATCCTCAGCCATAGGATTCGATTTATTTGTGTGTTGTCTTAGAATATTAAGGTTTAGTTTGTTTGGCCACCAATCGCGGTTAGAGGTTCCTCCTCCGGCAGTTTGATTCTGCACTCCGGCAAAATAGGGGCATTTACTGGCGTCACTTTCATTAATGTCCCATACTTTACCATGATCGTTGTTCTGATTGTCCATATCTATATATTAATTATCCCTAAATGATTTGTTCTATCCTCTAAAATTACGAATTAAAATATCCGATACAATACGATAATTGATTGTAAGTTGTAATTTATTAATTGATAAAATCTATAATTGAACAAATTTTAAATAGACGTTTTATATTCTACTTAGAATTATCGCAGCCTTTTCCAAGGTCTCGTCGGTTTTAGCGAAACATACTCTTATTTGTCTAAAGTCCTCACCGTTTGTATTAAAAACTGATGTTGGAATAGTTGCAATTTTAAGTTCTTTCGTGAGACGTTCGGCAAAGGCTATATCTCCTTCCGAAGAAATTTCAGAAAAATCCAATAATTGGAAATAGGTTCCTTTAGACGGGATTATCTTAAAAGAGCTATTTTCCATTAGTCTCAGAAAGTAATCTCTTTTCGTTTGATAAAATTTGGATAAACTTAAATAATGGTGGGCATCAGATAAATAAACTGCTAATGCTTTTTGGATGGGATGATTTACACAAAACACATTATACTGATGTATTTTTTGAAACTCTTTGGTTAGTTCTTTGGGTGCCAAGCAGTATCCCACCTTCCATCCAGTATTGTGAAACGTTTTTCCGAACGAAGCTGTTATGAATGACCTTTTAGACAAGGCGCTAAAGCGGGCAGCGCTATAATGTTTATTATCATCGAATACAATATGTTCGTAGACTTCATCGCTTATAACCAACAGATCATGAATTTCTGCCAGTTCTTGTAACTGGAGCATATCATTTTCAGACAAAAGCATTCCACTGGGATTATGCGGAGAATTTATCATGATCATTTTAGTTTTCGACGTAATCTTTTCTGAAACTTCTTCCCAATTAGGTGCATAAAGTGGAGCTCGTAATTGAATTGGAACGGTTACACCACCAAACAATCTAATAGTTGGCTCATAACAATCGTAAGCAGGGGTAAAAATAATTACTTCGTCACCCTTGTTCACTACTGTGGCAATAGCAGTAAAAATAGCTTGTGTAGCGCCGGCGGTGATCGTTATTTCGGTACTGGGATCATAAGACGTTTTATATAGCTTACTTACTTTTAACGAAATCGCCTCTCGAAGTCCTAAATCCCCTGCCATTGGAGCGTATTGATTATAGCCATTGTTCATTGCTTCTGAAACTAAATTGAGTAATTCAGGATCACTTTTGAAATTTGGGAATCCTTGAGATAAATTCAACGCATTATTCTCAACAGCCATTTGGCTCATCACGGTAAAAATACTTGACTCCAGATTATTCAACTTTGTACGAATCATCCTACTAAATGTTAAAATTATATCGACAAACGCTCATAAATATCCGATTTAAAGCCTAATTATTATAAAATGTGTATATTGGCCTACCAAATTTACCAAACCAGTGAAGAAATTTTGCTATTTCTTACTATTTTATAGTTTTAGTTTTTCGCTTTCAGCTCAGGAGCTTTTATCTACAAAGCAATTGATGCAAGGTGATAAAGTTGCGGTATCCCAATATTTCACCAAATTATTAGACTCATCCAATTATTATCATAACAAAGGAGATTATAAGAAATCGCTCCAACACAATATAGAATTTTTAAGGAAAGCGTTTACATCCGAAAACCCTTATTATATTCATCAAGGCTATCGTATGCTTGGGCAAAACTACTTTGCTCTTAATGACACCATTCTCAGTAAAGAGAGTTTTGAGAAATCGGAAAAATTTGCCTTAAAATCTGGTAATGACACAGCTTTAGCTCTGGCTTTTATGGATCTCGGTTCCATATACTCTGCCGAGAACAATTTAGAAAAAGCATTTGTTTATCACGAACAGGCGATTGCCCTTTTTGAGGAAATTAATGATGACTCTGGTCTGGCAAAAGCACATTACAATATGATACTGTCTGCGATGCAGGATAAAGATTACCGCAAAGCATACATACACATTCTTAAAGCGCGAAAACTAAATAAGTTTGAGGAAAATAGTGAACTCAGTATTGGACTGGATTATTATACCGGACGTTATTATTTCAATAAGGAAAATTACGAAATGAGTGATAAGTATTTCGTTAAAGCTATTGGTGAAGCTGAAAAAGCCAATCTCACAGTTGAATTAGAACGAATTTATGATAACTACACTCAAAGTCTGGTAAGACAAAATAAAACCGAGGAAGCACTTGTTGCTCAAACGATGTTTCAGGTGTACAAAAAGAGCAATGAAGAGAACGTAAAATCTCAAGTAGCAGAAGAAGTGTCGGCCAAGTTTCAAGTTGATGAGTATCGAAAGGATGTGAAACAAGCTGAGCTTCAAAATGAGTTACAAGCAGTAATGGTGGAGAGTAAGAGTAGATTGAACAATTTCCTGATTATTGTCGCCAGCTGTTTTCTAATTATGTTTTTAGCCCTTTTTTATGCATATAGAAAGCGAAAGCAATTGGTGAAAGAATTGAAGGTCAAGAATAAAGAATATTTAGCAGCTAAAGAGAATTCAGAAAAATTATCGAAAGCAAAAAGCAATTTCTTTTCTACAGTGAGTCACGAATTAAGAACGCCTTTGTATGGAGTAATTGGTTTGAGTACGATACTATTGGAGGATGAAACCCTGAAAAAACATGAGAGCGATCTCAAATCGCTCAAATTCTCAGCAGATTATTTACTTGCTTTGATAAATGACGTATTACAGATAAATAAAATTGATTCAAAAAATATAGAAGACGAGCAAACAACTTTTAATTTAAGAGAACTTTCAAAGAAAATAGCTTCTTCATTTGAATATATGCGCCTTCAGAACAACAACAACATACATATTCATATTTCGGAAACAATTCCACAATTAATACGAGGAAATTCTGTTCGACTTTCTCAGGTTTTGATGAATCTTATTGGAAATGCCTGCAAATTTACTGAGAATGGTGACATATATATTATTGCCGAACCTACTAAAATAACAGATTCTGTTGCCGCCATAAAGTTTTATATTAAAGATACGGGAATCGGAATTCCTTACGAAAAGCAGGAAAGTGTTTTTGAAGAATTTTCGCAGGCAGATTCGATAGATTACAAATATCAAGGAACGGGACTTGGTTTGCCAATTGTGAAAAAACTATTAGCACTTTCAAACTCAAGTATCTCTGTTGAAAGTGAACTAGGAAAAGGTTCTATGTTTTCATTTACACTTCTATTTGAAGTTATGCATCAACAAGTGGAAATAAAGAAAGAACAATCTATTATGGATACGTCATTATTAGTAGGGAAACGTGTGCTTATCGTTGAAGATAATAGGATTAATCAAACAGTAACAAAGAAAATTCTTGAGAAGAGTCATATAACATGTACCATTGCCGAAAACGGGCAAGAGGCAATTAATGCCGTAAAAACGAATTCTTACGATCTGATTCTAATGGATATTAATATGCCTTTAAAAAATGGGATGGAAGCGACTAAAGAAATCAGACATTTTAACTCAACAATACCCATTGTCGCTTTAACTGCTGTGGAGGTTGAAGAGATGCGATATAAAATTTATGACTCGGGTATGAACGACATTATCGTTAAACCATATGATGTTTCAAAATTTATACAAACGATCTATAAAAATATTCTAGAGAAGCCTACCTTTAAGGAGGCAAAAAATCCAAATTTAAGAGCCGTTTAAAAAAACTCCTGAATACTCTACTAAACGCCTACAAGATGACATTTAAGTTGGAATCTAAAATTGGTAATCGACGCTTCTTACTTACCTATTTTACGTATACTAGCCCTTCAGACTTGCAGCCAGATATTCACGATTCATTCTAGCAATATTCTCCAGTGAAATTCCTTTCGGACATTCAACTTCACAAGCACCGGTATTTGTACAATTTCCAAAGCCTTCTTTGTCCATTTGCTCAACCATGTTCAAGACTCGAGTTGTCGCTTCAACTTCACCTTGTGGTAATAGAGCAAATTGACTCACCTTTGCTGATGTAAACAACATTGCACTTGCATTCTTACAAGCAGCTACACATGCTCCACAGCCTATACAAGTTGCAGCATAAAACGATTCGTCTGCATCTTCTTTATTCACTGGAATTGCATTCGCATCGATAGTGTTTCCGGAAGTATTTACCGAAATATATCCTCCTGCCTGTTGAATACGGTCGAAAGCACTACGGTCTACCATAAGATCTTTAATGACCGGAAACGCTTTCGCTCTAAAGGGTTCTATTACGATAGTATCACCATCGTTAAACATTCTCATATGTAACTGGCATGTAGTAATAAGTCGATCGGGACCATGTGGTTCCCCATTAATCTGTAAGGAGCAGCTTCCGCAGATACCTTCTCTACAATCATGATCGAAAACAACCGGATCTTCACCTTTACTTATCAATTGTTCGTTTAACACGTCTAACATTTCTAAAAAAGACATATCTCCTTCCACACCATCTATCGGATAAGTTTGCATCCCTCCTTTAGCATCTTTATTGGCCTGACGCCATATTTTTAAAGTTAACTTCATAGTATTTTATTTATACGAACGTGTTTTCAACTCTATATTCTCAAATATTAAATTTTCTTTGTGCAGTTGGGCATCTTTAGGTTCCCCTTTATATTCCCAAGCCGATACATATTTGAAGTTCTCATCATCTCGCAGTGCCTCCCCTTTTTGCTCACCACTTTGCTCGACACTTTCTTCACGGTAGTGTCCGCCTGCCGATTCTTTTCTTTGCAACGCATCTTTAGCGAACAATTCACCCAATTCAAGGAAGTCGGCTACACGTCCGGCTTTCTCCAATTCAGGGTTCATACTATCTACCGTTCCGGGAACTTTTACATTTGCCCAAAAATCGGCTCGTAGTTCGGCAATCTCCGTAATGGCTTCCGTTAGACCTTGGGCGTTACGAGACATTCCACATTTGTTCCACATGATCTTACCCAATTTTTTATGGTAATAATCAACCGAATGTTTCCCGGATGCGTTCATTAATTTATGAATGCGATCCTGTACATCTTTTTCAGCTTGATCAAACTCCGATGTATTGGTCGGAATATTTCCTGTTCTAATATCATGAGACAGATAATCTCCAATGGTATATGGCAATACAAAATAGCCATCGGCAAGTCCTTGCATCAAGGCAGAGGCCCCCAAACGGTTGGCTCCATGATCGCTAAAATTAGCCTCCCCAATACAATAACAACCTTCAATTGTGGTCTGTAAGTTATAATCCACCCAGAGTCCGCCCATGGTATAATGAACAGCAGGATAGATCATCATAGGGGTTTTATAAGGATTTTGATCAACGATCTTTTCATACATCTGAAAAAGGTTTCCGTATTTATTTTCTATCACCGCTTTCCCAAGATCATAAATTTCCTGATCGGTAGGGTTGTGATTTCCATGAATCATGGCCTCTTCTTTTCCGTAACGTTTAATAGCACTCGCGAAATCCAAATAAACTGCTTCGCCTGTTTTATTAACTCCGAAACCGGCATCACATCTTTCTTTGGCAGCTCTTGAAGCTACATCTCTTGGTACTAAGTTTCCGAAGGCCGGATAACGGCGTTCTAAGTAATAATCTCTTTCTTCCTCGGAAAGATCTGTTGGCTTCTTTTTACCTTTACGGATCGCTTCAGCGTCCTCTAATGTTTTGGGCACCCAAATACGCCCATCATTCCGAAGGGATTCAGACATCAAGGTTAATTTAGACTGATGCTCTCCCGAAACCGGAATACATGTTGGATGAATTTGTGTAAAACAAGGATTGGCAAAAAAGGCTCCTCTACGATGTGCTTTCCAAGAGGCAGTCACATTACTTCCCATAGCATTAGTAGATAGAAAAAATACATTTCCGTAACCCCCTGTTGCCAGCACAACAGCATGCGCTGAATGCCGCTCTAGTTTCCCTGTTACCAAGTCACGCGCGATTATTCCTCTGGCTTTGCCATTAACCTTTACAATGTCCAACATCTCATGACGGTTGAATGGCTGAATTTTACCTCGGTTTATCTGACGGTTCATTGCGGAATAAGCTCCTAGTAGCAGCTGTTGCCCGGTTTGTCCTTTGGCATAAAAAGTTCTTGACACCAATACTCCACCAAACGAACGATTATCTAGCAATCCTCCATACTCTCTGGCAAATGGTACTCCTTGCGCAACGCATTGATCTATAATGTTTCCGGATACTTCGGCCAATCTATATACATTGGCTTCACGTGAGCGATAATCTCCCCCCTTTATTGTATCGTAAAATAATCTGTAGTTACTATCGCCGTCTCCTTGGTAATTCTTGGCCGCGTTAATTCCACCTTGTGCCGCGATAGAATGTGCCCGGCGAGGTGAATCTTGATAACAAAAGGTTTTTACATTATAGCCTAATTCTGCCAAAGTTGCAGCTGCACTACCTCCAGCTAATCCAGTACCTACCACGATAACATCAATGTTACGTTTATTGGCCGGATTTACTAGGTTAATATTATTTTTATGGTTCGTCCACTTATCTGCTAAGGGTCCTTCAGGAATTTTAGAATCTAGTATCGACATAGCTTATTTTTTAGTGGGGTATTTGATTAAAATAGTGATAAATGGCAATAAAAATAAACCCTGCAGGAATTACAATTGCGTATATCTGGGTAAAGCCTCTCAAGGCTTTCGAATATTTATTATTAAATCCAACACTTTGAAATGCGGATGAAAATCCATGCCACAGATGAAAAGCAAGTAAAATGAACGCTAGAACGTAGATTCCTACTCGAACAGGGTTTTCAAACTTATGGACGGTTTCGGCAAGGTATCTCGTTGGGTCTTCAGGATTTGATTCAATGTATTTGTGAATCATTTCGGGAATCCAGAAATCGTAAAAATGCAATCCTAAAAATGCCAAAATTACCAGTCCGGAAATGATCATGTTTCTTGATGCCCAACTTGAATTAGCACTCCCATTAAATTTTTGATAGTTGATCGCGCGTGCATTTCTATTTCTTATTTCAAGTACGAATCCCATTATGAAATGGAATACTACTCCAAATATTAATATCGGCTGTAAAATCCCTTGTACTAAACCGTTGGATCCCATGAAGTGTGACCAGCTATTGAAAGTATCTGGGGCTATTACCGAGGTTAGATTTATTGTGAAATGCTGTGCTAAAAAGAATACAAGAAACAGTCCAGAAAGTGCCATTGCTACTTTTCTGGCTATTGAAGATGATAATATTCCCATTATGATTGTTTAGATATTGTGAATACAAAAATACGGCTCAATTCAATGAATGCCAAATAATATATACCTTATAAATTTAACGCAAATTATAATTTTTCTACAATAAATCAGTCGCTATTCCACTGCTATATAAAAAATTACATCAAAATAATTCAATGTATAGAAAAAAAATTATACATTTATATGATAAACTAATCCTAAAATTAAATCAAATGAAAAAAATTACACTATGTGCAGCTTTTGTGCTTAGCGCTGTTTTCTTTGCAGATGTTAATGCACAACAAGTTGAAAACGAAGATGGGGTAACGATTAATGTTACTTCTACTGGAGAACCAGTAACTAATAATTCTCAAAATAGAGGAGCTTTAATTTTTGATAACGGACCACATTTTAATATTCCGGGTAACCCAAATATTAGTCAGCTGCAAAATACCACACTAGGTACAAATACTTTAGGAGCAGGTGTTTCTGGAGCCTTTACTTGTGCTGATGACGTGACTTTGACAGGGACTTATGATGTTGTATCTGTTGATTTGTATGCGTATCAAACGGGTGCGCCAACTGCTCCGGCATCAATTAACTTTGTCGCTTTACAGGTTTGGGACGGTGATCCTAGCGGAAGTGGTACAGTAGTTTGGGGTGACCTAACTACAGATCTTCTTGACAATATTGAGTGGTCTAACACCTACAGAGAGTCTGAAACTACTCCAGGTACGGGAAGAGCAATCTTTAGAATTACAGCTAACACTTCAGGGCTTCAATTAGCTCCGGGAACATATTGGTTAGACTGGACTTATGCTGGAGATCCAGCTTTCTCCGGACCATGGCAACCACCAGTATCTGAGTTAGATGTACCACCAAATGGAAATGGTTTACAATCGAATGCAGGAACATATGCTCCAGCATTAGATAGTGGTGCAAATGCAGATCCACTAGCTTTCCCATTCCAAATGTATGGAACTGAAGTTCTTGGTGTTAATGATAACACATTAAGCGCTCAGGTGTCTGTCTCGCCTAACCCGGCAGTTAACTCGGTAACAATCACGAACCGTTCTAGTATTAACTTGAGCAGTGTTCAGATTTACAATATCGAAGGAAAATTGCTTCAAAATGTTAGTGTTGACGGAACTTCTACAACAGTAGATATTTCAGCTTTAGCTTCAGGAATCTATATGGTGAAGATTTCTTCAGATCAAGGAAGTACAACTAAAAAGTTGGTTAAGAGATAATACTCTTTTCAAATAATTTTAAAAGGGGATGTTTCCAACGAAACATCCCCTTTTTATTTTGTGGCATTGTCTGACCTGATTTACTTGACCTCCAAAGGTGTAGTACTACTGGCTGCACCAACGGCAACCTTTATTACATACTTCCCTTTTGGTAAATAATAGATTCCGTTTTTTGCTTCGGTTACTTCAACATCCTGCTTTTCCAGCAGTTTCTTTCCTTTTTCTGAAACGCTTACATCGTATTCAAAGGTATTTACTCCCTTTGCAACATCGGTAAAATATTGTTGAAGTTCCTTATTGTCTTCAGTTAAAACGGAAATAATTGCTTTTCCGCTTTGCGGGCTATAAAATTGAAGATTAACCGAGGGTTCGTAGGTATCTCTCCATTTACTAAAACTACTTCCCCAGCGGCCGGAGTGATTAACCGAATCTATACTGCCCAGCACTATAGAATTCATATTACTGCTCGTTATTTTCTGAAGCAATGAAATATCTGCCACATACAGAGATCTTCCGTGAGTACCCAGTACAAGATCTTTAGCCTCAGCCTGAACCACCATATCATGAACTGCAACATTGGGTAATCCATGTGAGAATACTTCCCATGAGTCTCCATTATTAAAAGTGACATAAGCACCATTGTCCGTTCCTAAATACAGAATATTTTCATTTGTGGAATCTTCCCTGATAACATTTACCGGAGATGCGGGCAGATTGTTACTTATCGATTTCCAGGTAGCACCATAGTTGTCACTCATATAAACATAGGGTGTAAAATCATCCCAGCGATATCCATTTAGCGTTGCATACACTCGATCCTTTTTATGCTTTGACGCGATTACTCTACTCACCCATAAATCTTTTGGAAAACTTGTTGATATATTCATCCAATTGCCTCCGGCATTTTTGGTCACGTGTAAAAGTCCGTCGTCACTTCCAGCATATATAAGTCCGAATTGAAATGGAGATTCACTTATACTTGTAAGCGTACCATAAGCCACATTTCCGGTTTTCCCACCTCGAGTGAGATCTTCTGAGATGGCTTCCCAGTTTTCTCCTTGATCCATACTCCGCATTAACTTATTACCCCCTAAATACAGAATATCCTGGTTGTGAGAACTTAGCAATATTGGAGTTTGCCAATTAAAGCGATACGGACTCTCTCCGAGCTCGTGTTTGGGTTGAATATAAGTTTGATCGTTGGTTTTACGATTTAATCTGAAATAATTTCCAAATTGAAAACCTGTATATACAATATCGCTATTTCTATTATCAATCTGTACCTGCATTCCATCGCCTCCCATAATAAACTCATAGGGATATTTTCCCGATTGATGCCAGCCTTTGTCCTCTTCAGTGGTATGCGATCCTACCCATACCCCGTTATCCTGCAACCCACCATAAACATTATATGGTTTCTCATTATCAACATTTACCGAATAAAACTGACCAACTGAAGGAGCATTATTCTTAATCCAACTTTCTCCATCGTCGTAAGAAATGTTGACACCCCCATCATTTCCATTGATAAGATGATTCGGCATTTTAGGGTTGATCCAAAGAGCATGGTGGTCTGCATGAACATTCTCTGCATCAATAGAAGTGAAAGTCTTTCCGCCATCTTTTGATTTTAATATAGGTACGCCATAAATATAAATATGATCTTTATTTTGAGGGGAAACATGGACCTTTCCGAAGTAATAACCGTACGAATAATAAATATCGTCCAGATAACCCTTATGGGTTTTCTTCCAGGTTTTTCCCCCGTCAATACTTTTAAATACTTCAGCACCTACCACAGGGGTATCGAACAACATTGAATTGGCATCTTCCAGATACTTTGCAAGATCAATGGGTTTAACCGCCCCGCTACGAACCATATTCTTTACATTTTCAGCTTTATATTTTTCCTGAAAGCCATTGGTTCGAAGGTAATCGTTCAATTTTTTATCGTCTAGACTTAAAAACTGGCTGGAGGACATTGTCTTGAAGTCATCTTTTTTAAGATCATCACCTTTAGTTGTTGAAGTATCATCAGCGCGTCTGGCCTGGTTATCATGAATAGCATATACCGTATTTGCATCAAAGACAGCGATCCCAATTCGCCCTACGCTTTCACCGGTTGGAAAACCACTTCCCTGCACCGAAACTTTGGTCCAAGTATTTCCCGCATCGACACTTTTATAGATTCCACTTCCTTCACCATTCCCTTCAAAATTCCATGCTTTTCTATCTTTATCCCAAGCCGATGCGTACATCAAATTGAAATCTGAAGGATCTACTGCAACCTCAATGATTCCACTTTCACTGTTTACAAAGAGCGTTTTATTCCATGTTTTTCCTCCGTCAATCGTTTTATAGACACCTCGCTCATCATTATTTGAATATAAATGTCCAACTACACCAACCACCAGCTCGTTAGAATTTTTCGGATTAATAAGAATACTGCTTATATGATGTGAATCTCTCAAACCCATATTCTCCCAGGTTTTACCATTATCGGTTGTTTTTAACAATCCTATACCGGCATAAGACGATCTGGAGGCGTTTACTTCACCGGTTCCTACCCATAGTGTTTTTGTATTCCAATCCATCTCAAGACTTCCAACATTTTGAGTTGGGCTACTATCAAGTATAGGTGTAAATGTGGTACCATTATTCAGAGTGTGCCAAACGCCTCCACTGGCATAACCAACATAAAATTCGACAGGATTGTTGGGATTTACTGCAAAACCAACCACTCGCCCACTCATAATGGTTGGACCAATATTTTTAAAAGGTAAATTCTTTACCAATGAATTTTTTGAAAGTTGTTCTTTTTTCTGAATTCCTTGTGCCACAATTTCAGGAGAAGTAGCCGGTTGTTGAGAAAAGGATATAAAGCTAATTAAGCAGAAAAGAGTTAAAATAGTATTTTTCATGAGGTTTGGTTTTGGGTGTTGAATTTACAGAAATACGCCGGTTTTAACAAACAAGTTTCCTTCTCAAAATTTACAATAGTCCTTCAATAAAAATTGTTAGATCCTGTTCAAAATTGGTTTCTGCATAATTCAAGCCTATAGGATGTTTTTTAATGTGTTGTTTTTTATCTCGGATGATCAAAGTGGGTTAGACTGAATATTGCAGATTTAAACTTTTAATAACTTCCGAGTTTTATTAAGATGCATAGTAAATGTAAAAAAAATCAGGATGCAATCGGCGGCTTCGGATTTATTCTATTAATTTTGAGAAAATTCAGAATTATACCTTATGAAATATCATCCTATCGACCGAAGTCTATATATAAAAAATCGCAAGAATTTTGCCGCACAAATGAAATCTAGCAGTCTTGCTATTTTCAATTCTAACGATATCTATCCAATTAGTGCAGACAGCACTATGCCTTTTCAACAACACAGGGACATTCTGTACTTAAGTGGGGTAGATCAGGAGGAGAGCATTTTGGTACTGTTTCCGGATTGTCCGAATAAAAAACATCGCGAAATTTTGTTTTTAAAGGAGACTAATGATCATATCGCTGTGTGGGAAGGGGAAAAACTGACCAAAGAGCGCGCTTTTGAAGTCAGTGGAGTTAAAACAGTGTATTGGCTACAAGATTTGAATAAGATTTTGTTCGAAATTATGACTCAATGCGATACTGTCTATATTAATACTAACGAACATTATCGCGCCAATGTAGAGACAGAAACCAGAGAAGCCCGATTTACCAAATGGCTGCTTGCTAAATATCCCGCACATCAAGTCGCTAAAAGCAATCCTATTTTGCAAAGGTTACGCTCGGTAAAAGATTCGGTGGAATTAGACCTCATCCAAACCGCTTGTGATATTACAGAAAAAGGTTTTCGTCGCATTTTAGGATTCGTAAAACCAGGTGTTTGGGAGTTTGAAATTGAAGCCGAGTTCATGCACGAATTTCTTCGGAATCGCTCACGCGGATTTGCATACACACCTATTGTAGCTAGCGGGAATAACGCGAATGTCCTTCATTATATCGAAAACAACCAACAATGTAAAGATGGAGATCTCATTTTAATGGATGTTGGTGCTGAATACGCAAATTATGCCAGCGATATGTCCAGAACCATTCCCGTAAATGGAAAGTTCACTAAGCGACAGCGCGAAGTTTACAACGCAGTTAAAAGAGTTAAAGATGACGCAACTCAAATGTTGATTCCCGGAGCTTTTTGGAAGGAATATCATGAAGAAGTTGGTAAATTAATGACTTCCGAATTATTAGGCCTCGGACTATTAGACAAAGCTGATGTTAAAAACGAAGATCCTGATTGGCCGGCCTATAAAAAGTATTTTATGCATGGTACTTCACATCATATGGGGCTGGATACTCACGACTACGGACTCTTATGGGAGCCGATGAAAGCCAATATGGTATTTACGGTAGAGCCGGGTATCTATATTCCGGAAGAAGGGTTCGGAATTCGTTTAGAAGATGATGTTGTGATTCAGAAAAATGGTACTCCCTTTAATTTAATGAGAAATATTCCAATCGAGGCAGAAGAGATCGAAGATTTGATGAATTAAAGAAGTTAATTAACTCATTACCAACAATAAAGCAGTCTCAATTTTTTGTATTTTAGTTTAATCAATCAAAAATTTACTAAAATCAATCTAAAATGAAAACTTTTTGTTTCACTGTTTTATCAATGTCCCTAATTCCATACTCATTTTGCCAGTTACCTGCAAGAAGCTCTGGTCAGGTGGTGAGTGGCTCCAATGTGACACTTTTTAATAATAATCCGAATTTTTCTTACTTAACTTCTGCCACCAAGTCGGACGAAATTAAATATGAAAACATAGAAGGTTCTCCTTATATCGACAATTACGTTGGTGCGAGTAAAAGTATTCCGATAGGAAAATTCTACACTCCGGAATATGATTATATGGAAACCGCACTGGCACGCTATAACGCCTTTACAGACGACATAGAAGTGTCTTTATTGGAAGACGGTATTAATTACTCGCTATTAAAGAAAGAAGTGGGGTTTCTCTATATAGTGCTAGGTGATGAGACTTATAGAGCGTATGAACATGATAATCGACTGGGTTTTTATGTAATCGTTTCAAAAGATGATAAAGGAAAATGTACTTTGTTAAAAAAAGAACGAATTACTTTCGTAAAAGAACAGAAGGCCAGTAGCACATTTGTTTCAGGTACCGCAGATAGTTTTAAAAGACTAAAAGACGTATTCTATTTTAAGTTTGAAGATAATTTGATTGAAGTTCCGAAGAAGAAAAAAATTTTCTATAATATATTTAGAGAAATGAAGGATGAAATGAAGAAATTTATTGAAACCAACAGACTCAAAATTTCCAAAGAAGATGATTTGCTTAAAATTTCTGAATATTACAATTCACTTATAAAATAAGCTTCACTTACTCTATATATTCTTTATTTCTATTTATTGAAAGTTGGTATAAATTAGTCAGTATAAAAGCAATGGCAGCCGGTAACACCCATCCAAGACTTAAATCAGATAATGGAATCCAACTTTTAATACTTACTAAAGCGCTTTCCGAAGTAAAAAACTGAACAAAATCGGGAATACTGAATAGCAATGTAGCAATAGTAACTGCTCTAAAAACCAGTTTAGTCGCGAATTGATTTGGCATTACATTTAGTAAGATCAACGCAATGGTTATAGGATAAATAAATAGCAAAGCCGGTACCGCGACATTAATAATATACTGCACATTAAACTGTCCTACAGCTACTCCTAAAATACAGGCAACAACCGCTGCGACCGTATATGCTGTTTGAGAGTTTCCGGAGAGGCCTTTAACAAAATCGGATGTTCCTGTAACAATTCCAACAGCTGTCGTAAAACAAGCTAAACTTACCAATACTGCTAGAAAGGCAGTACCAATGGCTCCCAAGGTTTGTGTGCTTAAGAGTGTCAATAATTCTGTTCGGTTCTCTATAACGAGTGTACCACTGTTTAGTGCACCCAGCAATATTAATCCGCCATAAATAGCAAATAAGCCAAACCCGGCCAGTAATCCGGCACGGGCTATCATGCTCTTCTTTTCCTCGTAGTTAAACTTACCTTGAATAGCGTAAGAAATAACAATTACCCCGCCTACTACAACTCCTCCTATGGCATCAAAGGTTTGATATCCTTCTAAAATTCCTTCGGTGAAAGAATTACTAAAAAGTGAAGCTCTTAGCGGTTGGATATCAGCAAAAACCCCAATTCCTATAATTGCCAATAAAATTAAAATTATTAAAGGTGTTAGAAATTTACCTATTAAGCTTAAAATCTTACTTCTATTGAGTGCAAAAACCAAAACCAAAGCAAAATAAACGATACTTGAACTTAGTGAGGAAACCTCAAAATAAGGTGCTATGGCCATTTCGTAGGTAACCGACGCCGTTCGTGGAGATGGCAGTGATGCGGAAATTATATAAACACAGATCGCGTATGCCATGGCGAACCACGGAGATACCTTGTTCGCAAAATCCAACATAGTTCCCTGCAATCGCGCATGTCCGTAAATTGCCAGAATAGGGATTATTACTGCGGAAGCAGCAAAACCAAGACTCACCCATATCCATTCTTCCCCTGCATTATATCCCAAAAATGGCGGAAGAATTAAGTTCCCTGCTCCAAAGAAAAGTGAAAACAATGCAAATGCAGTAATATAGGTTTGTTTGTTGTTCTTCATTTAATAGAGTAAAGCAGGAATGTTCTAATTATATAGATTATTTTTAATCACATTTTGAACATTACAGTAATTGAGGTCGAATATAGAAAAATGATACTTAACTATAACAACACACCAATATATTATAATTGTTACGGACAGGGTCCTGCCGTGATCTTACTTCACGGTTTCTTGGAAAGCTCCACAATGTGGAAGCCAATTATTCCGGAACTTTCTGTAAAGAATACAGTAATCACATTAGATTTACCCGGTTTTAGTAAAAGTGGATGTATTGCTGATATACATACAATGGAGTTGATGGCAAGTGTGGTGGAAAGTATTTTAGATCATTTAAATATTTCTTCTACTAGAATTATAGGTCATTCTATGGGTGGATATATTGGGCTCGCGTTCATTGAAGCAAATATCAAGAAAGTTGAAGATCTGATATTATTAAACTCAACCTCTCACTCGGATTCGCCGGAACGAAAAATAAACAGGAATCGCGCCTTAAAAGTTATCGAAAAAAGTCATGCTCCCTATGTTCAAATGGCGGTCAATAATTTATTTACTGAAAGCTCCCATAACAAATATAAAAAGGAGATTGACATGATGAAATCTGAAGCATTAACCTTTAATATTGAAGGGATTAAAGCGTCGATAAAAGGAATGAGGGATAGAAAAGACAGAAAAAATGTGTTAAAATCTTTCAGAAATAAAAAGACACTGGTAAGTGGAATTCATGATCCACTCCTTTCATTTAAAGCCAGTAAGGAAGAGGCTTTACAGACAAACTCTAATTTTATATCACTCTCCGGGGGACATATGTGTTTGATAGAAAACACGGAAGAAGTTCTTAAGATTTGCATTTAATCGTAAATAATTCACACTTAATCGATTAAATTCAAAATATTTTGTTATATTTATCACAACAAAATTCAATACTTATGAAAACATCGCCCCCAAATCGATCGGTTTCTATCCTTGGTTTTATCTGTAATGCATTTGGTCATCACTATGTTGTGACCAAAAAAGTAACCAATCATATTAACGAATACAAATGTTCCCACTGCGGAAGAGAAGTAACCGATAATACTTCCGGTTATCTCGAGCTACTTACCTACAAAAGGAAAGAACTAAATAAGTGTCTTTCTAACTTTTTCCAGAAAAAATCACGAAGAATATCAGCCTAATAATAACAGAGATGAAGAAGATCAAGTGTAAGATTAAAGGCCATAAACTTTCGCCTTTAACAAAGGAATCATCAATTATTGAAGAGTTTGAATGTACACATTGTAGCCAGAAATTTACTATCGATGGTTATGGTAAATTAGTGAAGCTCACTGAGTTTTGGGTACAGAATAATTTGCTTTTCGAAAAATTCTATCAAAATAAAACAGCTTCCTAGTTTTATTCTTCCTTTAGTGCGTTCCAACCCCTTGCTACTATTGGGATTTTGGTATTTGCCCTTGTTATTAAATGGATTCCTTCACTTTCCTGTGTCATATGTCCAATGATACTGAGGTGCGGATTGGCTTTTATTTTTGGAAAATCCTCGGGTTTAACCGTGAATAATAATTCATAATCTTCTCCTCCACTAAGTGCTATAGTAGTACTATCCATTTTAAACTCTTCACAAGTTGAAATTACTTGTGGATCCAGTGGGATTTTGTCTTCATATAAGTTACATCCAACTTTAGATCTCTTACAGATATGAATTATTTCTGAAGACAGTCCGTCGCTTATATCAATCATCGAAGTAGGCTTCACCTCTAATTCTTTTAATAAAGCGGAAATATCTTTTCTCGCTTCAGGTTTCAATTGTCTTTCAATTAAATATGAATACCCATCCAGATCGGGTTGTGAATTGGGATTAACTTTAAAAACTTGCTTCTCACGTTCTAAGATCTGTAATCCTAAATAAGCGGCTCCCAGGTCACCGGTAACTACCAAAAGATCGTTTTCCTTGGCACCATCCCGATATACAATGTTTTCTTTCTTTACTCCACCTATAGCAGTTATGCTGATTATCAGTCCGCTCGTTGAAGAAGTGGTGTCTCCCCCAACTACATCTACATTGTACAATTTGGCTGCAGTTGCAATACCTGCATAAAGTTCTTCCAAAGCTTCTACCGGAAAACGATTAGAAACGGCTATTGAAACTGTTATTTGCGAAGGAATAGCATTCATTGCATATACATCGGAAAGATTAACTATAACCGATTTATATCCCAGGTGTTTCAGTGGCATATAACTTAAATCAAAATGAACACCTTCAACCAGCATATCTGTAGTGACGACAATCTGGTTATCCGGGTCGATTACAGCCGCATCGTCACCAATACCTTTAATAGTGGTTTTTTGCTTTATTTTGAATTGTTTTGTAAGATGATCAATAAGACCAAATTCACCCAGTTGAGAAATATCGGTTTTCGAAGTATTTTTGTTTTCTAACATTATCCTTTCTTTGGGATGCAAAAATACAAGTTAACGTACAAACAAAGGATAGCAAAGTGGAACAATTTTATAATCCTAAGTCCTTCTTAAAGAAATATATCTGTATTTATAAATGAAGACCTGCACTTCTTGCCATGTGTTTCTTCAAACATTACATTAGCGTAAATATTCTTTTAGAAAAGATTTAACTACCTCGGTAAGATTCTGAAGAACGAAAAATTATCTTTTAGTATTTTAAGTACTTACACCTTTATTTACTTTTAATTTTTAAGAAAGATTAAGTAAAACAAAAACCATCAATAGCGCCTTTTTTATTAGAAAAGCACTAAAATTAACACTCCGAGAAGTCATTAAACTTAGATATTTTGTATTTTTGAAGACGTTTTTACCCAATTTATTGAAGAATATTAGGCAAAACTCCAATTTCGTTAAAAAGTCTATAATTATTGTAGGGTAATAGATTAGTAAATTATGAATAAAATTATATTCTCTTTTGTTTTACTTTTTACAAACGTTCTACTAGCACAAACACCTTGTGTTGGAGGAATGGCAGGTTCTTACCCATGCAGTGGTTACGACCTGTTGGCGTATGTTCCATATACCGATTTGGGTGCGAACGAGGCAAATGATTCCTGGGGATGGACTGATCCAAATGATGGTACGGAGTATGCCCTGATTGGCCTGGACAACGGAGTTGCATTTATAGATATCTCAGACCCTATAAATCCGCTTTATCTAGGAAAACTTCCTACACATACAAATTCTAGCCTTTGGCGAGATATAAAAACTTATAACAACTATGCTTTTGTGGTTAGTGAGGCCTCAGGTCACGGGATGCAGGTATTCGATTTAACCCGCCTTAGAAATGTCACAAACCCTCCGGTAACTTTTTCGGAAGATGCTCATTACAACGGATTTGGTAGCGCTCATAATTTAGTAATCAATGAATCTGAAGGTTATGCTTACGGAGTGGGAACGAATACATATAGTGGCGGTCCGCATTTTGTGAATATTCAAGACCCTTTAAATCCTGTCGCTGAAGGTGGTTATTCTTTGGGAAATTACAGTCATGATGGCCAGGTCGTGACATACATTGGACCTGATTCTGACTATACCGGCCGCGAGATATATGTGGGTAGTAAT
This sequence comes from uncultured Ulvibacter sp., assembly GCA_965367015.1. Lineage (GTDB taxonomy): Bacteria > Bacteroidota > Bacteroidia > Flavobacteriales > Flavobacteriaceae > CAXBES01. Next base: position 62,869 of record CBDUGY010000001.1, on the reverse strand, counting down.
GAAGATGCTGTAGTTATTGCAGATATTACCAACAAATCGAATCCTCAAACAATAGCGACCATTACCTACAACAACAGTGTTTATACACATCAAGGTTGGTTTACGGAAGACCAAAAATATTTTATTCTTGGAGATGAAATAGATGAAATTAGTTACGGCTTCAATACAAGAAACTTAATTTTCGATTTCAGCGATCTTGATTCACCTCAGTTATCATTCGAATATACAGGTCCTACATCGGCTACAGATCATAATCTTTATGTAAAAGGAGACGAATTGTATTTGGCGAACTATAAAGCAGGGATGAGAGTGCTTGATATCTCAGATATAGATAATGGGAATATAGTAGAAAAAGGTTATTTCGATGTATTTACTAATAACAATAATGCAGGATATGCCGGAGCATGGAATGTATACCCATATTTTGGCAGCGGGACTATTTTAGTTTCTGCTCTCACTTATAGTGATCCAAATTATATTGGTGGATTTTATTTGTTGAAATCATCTGTAGTCGATACCACCCCTCCGGAAGCAGTATGTCAAAATATTACTGTGTCACTTGATTCTAATGGCGATGCAGTTGTGGCCGCATCGGCTGTGGATGGTGGTTCAAGTGATAACAGTGGCTTTTATAGTGTCTCTTTAGATATTAACACTTTTAACTGTAGTAATGTTGGTAACAATACGGTAATTCTCACTGTAACCGATCCTGCGGGAAATACCGACACCTGCAGCGCAGTAATTACAATAGTCGACGATATGTCTCCACAAATAACCTGCCCGTTAGATAATACCGTAAGTTATGACACAGGTGCAAGTTATTTTACACTTCCGGATTATATAGGAAATAGTCAAGTATCTGCTGTCGATAATTGTACCAGTCCGGCATCTATTAGCCAGCTACCAATTTCCGGAACTCAATTAACTGAAGGTGTTTATGAAATTTCATTTGAATCTACAGATTTTTATAACAATGTAGGTACATGCTCCTTTAACTTAACAGTAACGGATGTACTTTCAGTTGGGGAAAATAATTTGGATTCGAACATTATTATTTACCCTAATCCAGCTTCAGACACAGTCGTGATTACATCTAAGTTTCAACTTATAGAGTCTATTTCGGTTTTTGATATTCTGGGCAAGAAACTATATGATAACTCCGAAATAAATTCAGAAATAATAAATATTAATATTCAAGATTACAACAAAGGGATTTACTTTGTGGTGGTCAATAATTTAACAACTAAAAAAATATTAAAACGTTAGAATATCGTTGAAAGTACTCTAGGCAAAGCACGACTTAACCTACTGGTACTAAAATAAGTGTTCAGGCGTTATATTGCTAATACCTTTAATCTTTAAAAATACTTTGATGAAAAAAATTTTACCTTTAGTTCTATCGTTAACCTGCATGGTAGCTGTAGCACAAACACCTTGTAGTAGTGGATCGGCTGGAGCTTATCCTTGTAACGGATACGATCTTCAATCGCATATCGATCTTGGAACGCTAAATGCTAGCTCTGGAAATGATTCTTGGGGATGGGTAGATCCTGATAATGGTGATGAATATGCCTTAATTGGATTACGTAACGGAACTGCTTTTATAAATATTACAGATCCAATAAACCCTGTTTATTTAGGAAAGCTCCCAACACATACTAGCAATAGTACCTGGAGGGATTTAAAAGTGTACAATAATCACGTATTTATTGTTAGCGAAGCAAATGGACATGGAATGCAAATTTTTGACTTAACGAGATTACGTTCTGTAACCAGCCCGCCAGAGAATTTTACGGAAGATGCTCATTACAGTGGCTTCGGAAGCGCACATAACATTGTTATCAATGAAGACACCGGATATGCTTATGGTGTAGGAACTAACACATTTAATGGAGGTCCACATTTTGTTAATATTCAGAATCCAACAAGTCCGGTTGCTGCAGGTGGCTACGCTTTAGATGATTACAGCCATGACGCCCAGGTAGTGACGTATAATGGTCCCGATACAGATTATACGGGACAAGAAATTTTAATAGGGAGCAACGAAAATGAAATCGTTGTTGTAGATATCACAGATAAATCTAACCCATCACCAATCTCTAACACAGGTTATTCAAATGTTGGATATACGCATCAGGGTTGGTTTACCGAAGACCAGAGATATTTTATAGTTGGAGATGAGACTGACGAATTAAGTTTTGGCTTCAACACTCGGACAATTATTTTCGACCTTTTAGATTTAGATAATCCACAGTTGATGTTCGAATATTTTGGTCCTAATGAGTCTATTGATCACAACGGTTATGTGAAAGGTGATAAATATTATATGGCTAGTTATAGAGCTGGTATGAGAGTATTAGATATCAGCGATATTGCAAATTCAAACATTACTGAAATAGGCTACTTCGATAGCTATCCAGCAAATGATGGTGCCGATTTCGATGGTGCTTGGAGCGTTTATCCTTACTTGCCAAGTGGGAATATCATCATTAGTGATATAGACCGCGGCTTCTTTTTAGTTAAGGACCCAACAATATTAAGTACTAACGAAGTTTCGGTTACAGAATTTTCAATTTATCCAAATCCGGCTAAAACTAATATTACTATTCAATCTCAAAATTCACCGGTATCACAGGTAGAGATTTATAATGTATTAGGTCAACGAGTTTTAAATTCTGATTTTTCTGAAACTACTTCAGCAAATATTGATATTTCAGGATTAAATTCCGGTATGTATTTGGTGAAAATAAATAACCTCACTACCCAACGATTGATCGTAAAATAAAATAACCTACTTATGCTTTTTAAAACATTTAATTACAAAGCGCTATTATTTCTTTTTTGTCTTGGAATTCTAAGTTCTTGCGGAAAAGACGACACCACCACTCCAACTGATGATGATCCGGCACCTGGCGGATTCCTCGGCGTACCCGATTTTGTTAAAACATTTGGTGGAAGCGATGAAGATGATGCTGTTTCAATTGTACAAGCAAGTGACGGAGGATATGTAATCGCGGGAACTACAAAAAGTACCGACGGTGATATTACCGACAAGACTGGTACTGATGCAGACTATTGGGTGCTTAAACTCAATCAGGAAGGGGATAAAGTGTGGAGTAAAACGTATGGAGGGAGCGAAGATGACCGCGCAACGAATATGACAAAAACCAGCGATGGTGGTTATATTTTAAGTGGCTATAGCAGAAGTAATGATGGCGATGTTACAGGAAATAGTGGATTTCAAGATTACTGGCTTCTGAAAATCGATAGTTCAGGAAATCTTCAATGGCAAAAGAGCTTCGGATTTTCCGGTAGTGACCAGGCATTTAAAGTTTTTGAAACAGTTGAAGGAAATTTCTTTGCAACAGGATTTCTGGATGTAACTGCCAGTGGTGGTCTTGGAAATGATTTTACAAACGGGGGTCAACCTGTAAGCAATACCAGAAATCCACAACACGGTGTTGGGGAATACTGGGGCATATTGATGGACTCTCAAGGAAATAAGATTTGGCGAAGATATTTTGGTGGAACAAATAACGATAGAAGTTACGATACACTTCAAACAGCAGACGGCGGGTTCTTACTTGTGGGAGCTTCAGAGAGCAGCGATTTTGACATTACCGACGCAAAAGGTAGTTACGACCTCTGGATAGTTCGATTAACTGCTACCGGAGATAAACTTTGGACCAAATCGTTTGGAGGTTCAGAAATTGATATAGGATACTCTGTGTCAAAAACACACGACGGAAATTATTTAATCGTTGGAGATACCAGAAGTAATGATCAAGATGTTACAAATTCCTATGGAAATGCAGACGTTTGGGCCGTAAAATTTAATGATAGCGGAGCGCTTATTTGGCAAAAAAATTATGGCGGATCAGAATTCGACTCAGCACGAAGTGTCAAGCAAATCTCTAATGGACGATATCTTCTTTCGGGATCCACACGAAGCAGCAACGGACAAGTTGCCTCCAATAACGGACAGAATGATGCCTGGGTGATGATCATTGATGAAAATGGTGCTCTTGAATATGAATACACCATGGGGGGAAGCAATCTTGATTTCAGTAATAGCGCTATTGAAACTACAGATGGAAAACTCGTTATGGTTGGAAATACTGAAAGTAATGATCTTGATATCCCTTTAAACAGAGGTGTTAAAGATTTGGTGATTCTTAAATTAAAATAACCCCTAATAACCTATATTAAAAATGAAAAAGATTGCCCTAATAATGGCTGTTGTAGTTGCTACAATAAGCTGTAAAAATGATGATGACGCTACGCCGGCTAATGTGAGTGTAGATTTTCAGTTTACACAAAATTGGGATGGAACCAGTATTTCAAATTCCGATTTTGATGCAACCACTTACACCAACGCGAATGGAGAGGAACTAAAGTTGTCTAAATTGGTCTATTTAATCTCAGATATTACTTTTACTAGTAGTACTGGTGTTGTTTACGACGCTGGAGATTACAACTTAGTGGATGTGAGACAAGGTACAAATTTAAGCTTTACGCCTAATATTGACATACCTGAAGGTACCTACACCGTATCGTTCACTTTTGGATTTGATGATGAAGATAATGTGGATGGTGCCTATCTAGATTTAAATTCATCGGATGGTAGTTGGACTGTACCAGCTCCTTTAGGTGGAGGATATCACTATATGCGAATGGAAGGAAAATTTATTGATAATACTTCAACAGAAATCTCTTTCCAGTATCACACAATTAGAGCAAACAGTCATAGTTCTCTACCTCCCGGACCTGGTACGCTTACGGGAACTCAAGACACTTCCTTCGTGGTAAATCTCGGACAAGTGACTGTAGCAAACAATACAAATATCGAGGTTAAAATGAACGTTGCCGAATGGTTTAAAAATCCGAATCAGTGGGATTTAAATATATGGCACTCGGTATTAATGCCTAACTTTGATGCGCAGATAGATATGTTCGAAAATGGACAAAACAACGTATTTAGCATTGGAGCAGTAACGCAATAATATTTCTTTAGGATGAGACGCCAGTTTTTACTGTATTTAGTAGTTTTTATTACCATCATTTCCTGTAAAAAAGATGATGGTGAAACGATGTATACGGCGACACCGGCGTCTCTAACTATTCCTGCTATTTTTGAACAGAAATTACTTCCACCAGCTATTCCTTCAGATAATCCGCAAACAATAGAAGGTATCGCTCTTGGTAAAAAACTTTTCTTCGACCCTATACTTTCAGGAAACGGAACTCAGGCATGTGCCGATTGTCACAACCCTCAAAATGCCTTTTCTGATGAAAGACAATTTAGTATTGGAATCGATGGTATCGCCGGCATTAGAAATTCAATGCCGCTTTTTAACATGGCCTGGAATTTTAATGGAAAATTCTTTTGGGACGGAAGGGCGCTCGGGCTGGAGGCCCAAGCATTAGAACCCGTTATCAATCCAATTGAAATGCACAATACCTGGGATGAAGCCGTCGCTAGTATTCAAGGAACAACGGTATATCCTGCTATGTTCAATGATGCTTTTGGAACTACCGTGGTAGATTCTACATTAGTGAGTAAGTCGATTGCTCAATTTTTAAGAACATTAATTTCAGGGAATTCGAAATTTGACAGATATTTATTAAATCAAGAATCGCTTACGGCTTCAGAATTAAATGGGTTAAATATTTTCCTGGATGAAACACGAGGAGATTGTTTTCACTGTCACGGAAACCCGAATAATCCATTGTGGACAGATAACGCTTTTCACAACAATGGATTAGACGAAGTGATTACCGATAAAGGTCTAGGTTTGGTAACTGGGGATCCAAGAGATTTTGGACTTTTTAAAACTCCCTCACTTCGGAATTTAGCATATACAGCTCCCTATATGCACGATGGTCGATTTACTACAATTGATGAGGTTATTAATCATTATAGTGAAGGTTTAGTGTATTCTGAAACAATCGATCCATTAATGAAATCTGTACCTCAGGGTGGCGTACAACTTTCAGATGACGACAAGGCTGACCTCAAAGCATTTTTGCTGACACTTTCGGAACCGGGTTTTCTCAATAACCCCGATTTTCAGGACCCAAATTAGTGATATCGACAGGCTGCAAGCCATGATTTCGGACTTCCCGTTTTCTAGAAAAAAGATCCTTTCTCCTATCATAATACTCTATGTATCGATAAGTTTAAATTGTTAAACTTGTATGGTATAACAGTAGTATTTACCGTATATTTGCATCCTAATTTAGAATTAATCTATATTAAATGATAAAAGTAAGTGACAATGCAAAATCGAGGATTGCGCAGTTAATGGCCGATGAAGGTTTTAACGTTGCAAATGACTTTGTGCGCGTGGGTGTGAAGAGCGGAGGCTGCTCTGGTTTATCATATGAATTGAAATTCGATCACAAACTCGGTGAGGATGATAAGCTTTTTGAAGATCATGATGTAAAAATAGCAGTAGATAAAAAGAGTTTTTTATATCTGGTAGGTACAACACTTGAATACAGCGGCGGTCTGAACGGAAAGGGATTTGTTTTTAACAATCCAAACGCTAACAGAACCTGCGGTTGCGGAGAATCTTTTTCACTTTAACTTTTACTGAAAGGACCTATGAGCAAGTATACAGAAGACGACCTGAAAAAAGAACTCGAAACCAAAGAGTATGAGTACGGATTTTATACCGATATAGAATCTGATACCTTTCCTGTTGGTTTAAATGAAGATATTGTCCGGGCGATCTCTAAAAAGAAAGAGGAACCCGAATGGATGACGAACTGGCGTATTGAATCATTTCGTCACTGGCAGGAGATGGTAGAACCGGAATGGGCTAATGTTCATTATAAAAAGCCGGATTTTCAAAATATCTCATATTATTCTGCACCTAACAAGAAACCTAAATACGAGAGTTTAGATGAAGTAGATCCGGAATTGTTAGAAACCTTTAAAAAACTTGGTATTTCGCTGGACGAACAAAAAAAGCTGGCTGGAGTAGCAGTGGATATTGTTATGGATTCAGTTTCGGTAGCAACCACTTTTAAGAAAACTCTGGCAGAGAAGGGAATAATTTTTTGCTCTATTTCTGAAGCGATCAGAGAACATCCTGAACTCGTAAAAAAATACTTAGGATCGGTTGTTCCTCAAAGAGATAACTTTTATGCGGCTTTAAACAGTGCTGTCTTTAGTGACGGTTCTTTTTGTTATATTCCAAAGGGAGTACGATGCCCAATGGAGCTTTCTACTTATTTTAGAATAAATCAAGCGGGGACAGGACAATTTGAGAGAACTTTAGTTATTGCTGATGAAGGAAGCTATGTGAGTTATTTAGAAGGCTGTACTGCACCATCTCGTGATGAGAATCAATTACATGCTGCGGTTGTTGAACTAATAGCTTTAGACGATGCCGAAATTAAGTATTCGACCGTTCAAAACTGGTATCCGGGGAATAAAGAAGGAAAAGGCGGTGTCTATAATTTTGTGACAAAACGAGGGATATGCGAAAAGAACGCGAAAATCTCGTGGACACAGGTTGAAACCGGAAGTGCTGTAACTTGGAAATATCCGAGCTGTATTTTGAAAGGTGATAACTCCATCGGAGAATTTTATTCAATCGCAGTGACAAATAATTATCAGCAGGCAGATACCGGAACTAAAATGATTCATCTTGGAAAGAATACGAGAAGTACCATTATTTCGAAAGGTATTTCCGCAGGGAAATCACAAAACAGTTATCGGGGCTTGGTAAAAATCAGTCCGAATGCTGATAACGCCCGTAATTTTTCGCAATGTGACTCCTTATTGATGGGTAACAGCTGTGGAGCCCATACTTTTCCGTACATAGAAGTTAAAAATAAAACCGCTCAAATAGAACATGAAGCCACCACCAGTAAAATTGGAGAGGATCAGATTTTCTATTGTAATCAGCGGGGTATTAATACCGAGAAGGCAATTGCCCTTATCGTAAACGGTTTCAGTAAGGAAGTATTAAATAAGCTGCCAATGGAATTTGCCGTGGAAGCACAAAAATTATTAGAAATAAGCCTTGAAGGCTCAGTTGGATAAAACTTTGTAACACATATGAAGAGAATTATAGTACTATTAGTCGTTATAGCAACAATTACTTTCTCCTGCAGTGATCACCCAAAGGACAGAGTGAGTAACGATCCTGAATACTCAGGAGAATTCATTTACACTGCGGATGCAGCAGTTCTTAAAGGGAGTAATTTCATATACGGAGTTCAACTTGATGATATGGCCAGTGAATTGGCTGCGCAGGTTAAACCTGTTAAAAGGGATGACTTCGATATGGTTCCCGTAGTTGTAAAAGGGATTTTAAAGAATAAAAGTACAGACGAAGAAGGATGGGATCAGGTGCTCACAATTACGCAAATTGTTTCTGTTAGCGATACCCCTTCCGAAGCTGATGTTAAAATTGAAGAAAAGAAAAATTAAGCATGTTAGATATTAGAAACGTACACGCAAGTGTAGAAGATAAGAATATTTTGAAGGGTGTCAACTTGCAAGTAAATGCAGGTGAAGTACACGCTATTATGGGTCCGAATGGCTCGGGTAAAAGTACTTTGGCGGCAGTAATTGCCGGAAAAGATGAGTTTGAACTCACCCAAGGTGAAGTTTTATTTGAAGGAAAGGATATTTCTGAACTCGATCCGGAAGAAAGAGCTCATAAGGGCGTATTTCTATCATTTCAATACCCTGTTGAAATTCCGGGCGTAAGCGTTACCAATTTCATCAAAACCGCGATAAATGAAACCCGAAAAGCAAAGGGAAAAGAAGATATGCCGGCAAGTGAAATGTTGAAAATGATACGTGAGAAGGCAGACATGCTTGAAATTGATCGTAAGTTTTTATCTCGTTCTTTAAACGAAGGATTTTCCGGGGGTGAGAAAAAAAGAAATGAGATCTTTCAAATGGCCATGCTTGAACCTAAGCTTGCGATTCTGGATGAAACCGATTCCGGTTTAGATATTGATGCTTTAAAAGTTGTCGCCAACGGTGTAAACAAGTTAAAGAACAAAGACAATGCTGTGATAGTAATTACGCATTACCAGCGCTTGTTAGACTATATAGTGCCGGATTTTGTTCATGTTTTAATGGATGGAAAGATTGTAAAGTCGGGAACAAAAGAACTCGCTTATCAGTTGGAAGAAAAAGGTTACGACTGGATAAAAGAAGAATTAGTTTAAAAAAGATTCCTGCCGTTGTAGGAAAATATTATGAGCTTAAAAGATAAATTATTGTCCTCTTACATTGCTTTCGAAGATCACCTCGAAGACGATTCTCCGTTGCACGATCTTAGAAATAAAGCAATTAAGACATTTGAAACTAAGGGTTTTCCTACGAAAAAAGAGGAAGCCTGGAAATATACTTCTCTTAATTCCCTGTTGAAAAAGGACTATAGTATTTTTCCGAAACAAGATCAGATAATTGAATTTAAAGATGTAAGAAAGTATTTTCTACACGATATAGACACCTATAAAATTGTTTTTATCGATGGAGTATACAGTTCTTTTCTTTCTGAAACGACTCACGATAAATTAGACGTGTGTCTTATGTCTTCAGCATTAAATAAAGATAAATACAAGTCGGTTATTGAAGCTTATTTTAATAAAGTGGCTAAGGACGACAGTTTAACTTCTCTTAATACAGCTTTTGCCAAAGAAGGTGCCTATATCCATATTCCGAAACATAAAGAAGTCGAAAAACCCATTGAAATTATTAATTTTTCAACCGGTAACGAATCGGCTGTCATGCTTCAGCCCCGAAATCTCATTGTAGTTGGTGAAAATGCCCATGTTCAAATCATTGAGCGACATCAGAGTCTTTCAAAAAATGCTGTTTTTACGAATGCGGTAACTGAGATATTTGCAGAGAAAAGGGCTTTTGTAGATTACTATAAAATCCAAAATGATGGTCCAGCGGCTTCGTTGATTGACAATACATATATATCTCAGGAAAGAGACAGTAATTGTCGTGTTCATACTTTTGCATTTGGCGGTAATTTGGTTCGAAACAACCTCAACTTTTTCCAAAAAGGTGAACATTGCGATTCAACTTTAAAAGGGATTACAATCCTTGAGAACAAACAGCACATAGATCACAATACTCTGGTGCATCATATGGCACCAAATTGTGAAAGCCATCAAGATTATAAAGGTATTTTCGGCGATGCTTCTACGGGAGTATTTAATGGAAAGATTGTCGTTGAAAAAGACGCACAGAAGATTGATGCTTTTCAACAGAACAATAATATCCTGATCGACGATAAGGCCACTATTAACGCTAAACCACAACTGGAGATCTTTGCCGATGATGTAAAGTGTTCTCACGGATGTACTATAGGACAGTTTGATGAAGATGCCTTATTCTATCTTCGTTCGCGTGGGATAGGAATTAAAGAGGCTCGGGCATTGCTCATGTATGCCTTCGCAAATACAGTTCTCGAAAGTGTAAAAATTCCTGAGTTAAAAGTGCGCATCAATAAGTTGATAGCCAACAAAATTGGTGTTAGCTTAGGTTTCGACTTATAATTTTATTGTTCCCGACCTCACTATGGCATTCGATATTGAAAGAATACGAAATGATTTTCCAATCCTAAAACGGAAGGTAAATGGTTATCCGTTGGTTTATTTAGATAATGCTGCTACTTCGCAGAAACCTCAAGCCGTAATAGATTGTATCGTAGATTATTATTCAAACTATAATGCTAATATCCATCGCGGGGTTCACAGTTTATCTCAAGAAGCTACCGATGCATATGAAGGAGCGAGAAAAAAGATACAGAACCACTTTAATATAAAAAGTGCTCACGAAGTAATCTTTACATCAGGCACCACTCACGGGATCAATCTGGTAGCTAACGGATTTTCAGAAATACTTCGGAAAGGAGACGAAATAATTGTTTCAGCATTAGAACATCATTCTAATATTGTACCCTGGCAAATGCTTTGTGCAAAAACCGGAGCAACGATGAAAGTCATTCCGATGAACAGTGACGGCACCTTAGTACTTTCAGAATATAAAAAACTACTTTCAGAGAAGACACAATTAGTTTTCGTGAACCATATTTCGAATGCGTTGGGCACTATTAATCCCATTGAAGAGATTATAGAAGCGGCACATGCCGTTGATGCAGCTGTTCTAATTGACGGGGCTCAATCATGTTCACATATTAAACCGGATCTTCAGAAATTAAATGTAGATTTTTATGTGACATCCGCCCACAAAATGTGTGGTCCAACAGGGATTGGAATGCTTTACTTAAAGGAAGAATGGGGTAAGAAACTTCCTCCATATCAAGGTGGTGGCGAAATGATAAAAGAGGTGACTTTCGAAAAAACCACCTATGCAGATCTGCCGCATAAATTTGAGGCAGGGACGCCTAATATATGTGGCGGTATTGCATTTGGAGCAGCAATTGATTATCTTAACAATATCGGTTTTAAAGCTATTGTTGCACATGAAAACGATCTTTTAGATTACGCAACAAAGAAACTTATGGAAATTGAAGGCTTAACTATATATGGAACCTCTTCCAACAAAACTTCAGTAGTTTCGTTCAATATTGAAGGTATCCATCCTTACGATATCGGCACTATAGTTGATAAATTAGGAATAGCCGTTAGAACAGGTCATCATTGTGCGCAACCAATTATGGATTTTTATAAAATTCCCGGAACGGTTCGTGCTTCCTTTGCATTTTATAATACGAAGGATGAAGTGGACGCTTTGGTAAAAGCTGTTCGGAAAGCAAAATTAATGCTCACTTAAAAAATTAAAATATGAAAACAATTGGAACTCTATGCTTACTAACATTATTTGTAATTTTTACCGGATGTGACGAAACCAAGAAAGTTATTGATGTTGCAGGAACAGTGCAACTTTCAGGTACTTATACTGTATCTGAAGCGGGAGATACTGCCGTGAAATCTCAGGATGTTACTTTCACACTTGCGGCTTTAGACAAGTCTATTAGCGGTAATACAGGTTGCAATTCTTTCTTCGGAAATTACACCATTGATCTTTACGCTATGAGTTTCGGTGATATTGCCGTTTCTGAGAATTTTTGTGATAAGCCAATAATGGCTACAGAAACCAGATTATTGAAAGCTTTAAAAAATACCGGTTCCTATGCCCTTCAGGACGGTATATTAACACTGTATTCGAAAACAGATAGAAGTGTAGTTCTTAAAGCTACCAAGGAAAAAAATACTCAGAATTAAGAATGACTATTGAAGCGATACAAGAAGAGTTAATTGATGAGTTTTCGATGTTCGAAGACTGGATGCAACGGTACGAATACATGATCGACCTCGGTAAATCGTTACCAATTATCGACGCGAGTTTAAAAACGGAGGATCGACTTATTAAGGGCTGTCAATCTAAGGTTTGGCTGAATGCTGAATTAAAAGACGATAAAGTTGTATTTACCGCAGATAGTGATGCAATAATCACCAAAGGTATTATTGCAATTTTAATTCGGGTTTTTTCAAATCAAAGACCGGAGGCGATCCTGAATGCGAATACAGATTTTATTGATGAAATTGGCTTAAAAGAACATTTATCGCCAACCAGAGCTAACGGTTTGGTTTCAATGATCAAACAACTCAAATTATATGCGTTAGCATATCAAGCACAATTAAAAAGTTAGAAAAATGGCAACTACAGAAATAGACACAACAGAATTAGGTGAAAAAATCGTGAAAGTTTTAAAGACCATCTACGACCCTGAAATTCCAGTGGATATATACGAACTCGGTCTAATTTACGATGTCTTTGTAAACGAAGATTTTGAGGTAAAGATACTAATGACCTTAACCACTCCTAATTGTCCTGTAGCAGAAACTTTGCCGGTCGAGGTTGAGGATAAAGTAAAATCCCTTAAAATGGTCAAAGATGCTGAAGTTGAAATTACTTTCGACCCCCCTTGGACCCAGGACTTGATGAGCGAAGAGGCCAAATTAGAATTGGGAATGCTTTAAATATGATAAATCAAAAAGCAATTTGTCCAAGGTTATCTTGGTGGCATGTACAAAAGTTTTTGTAGTTTTTTTACATAAACTTTTGGATTTGCCGCAATTAAAATGATTGAGCGAAGAGGCCAAATTAGAATTGGGAATGCTTTAAATATGATAAACCAAGAAGCAACTTGTCCAAGGTTATCTTGGTGGCATGTACAAAAGTTTTTGTAGACTTTTTTACATAAACTTTTGGATTTGCCGCAATTAAAATGATTGAGCGAAGAGGCCAAATTAGAATTGGGAATGCTTTGAGAAAAGTTGATAATTGGCAGCTTGTTGTAAACCGATAACTTAAAATCGCACTTGAACACCATGAAAGATCAAATAATTAATCGTGTAGCGAATAGTAAATTAGTTACTTTCGATTTGGAGTCACTATATCCGGAAGGAAAGCGTGTACTCTTTGATATTTCACCGTGGCTATTAGAAGGTATTGTTTTAAAGGAAACCGATTTTAGAAAGCAAGCGAGCAGTCACGATTGGAGTCAGTATCAAAATTGTTTCGTCGCCCTCACTTGCCAAACCGATGCCATAATTCCTGGGTGGGCTTATATATTATTATCAATACATTTAGCACCCTATGCTAAAAAAGTTAGCGTTGGTACTCTCGAAAATTTGGAAACTATTCTCTTTACCGAAATTATTGAAAATTTAAACGTCGAAGAATTTAAAGAAAAGCCGGTAATTATTAAGGGATGCGCACACAAACCCATCCCAGCTACTGCATTTACCTTACTAGCACAAAAACTACACCCGGTAGCGAAAAGTATTATGTATGGAGAGGCCTGTTCTTCGGTACCTCTTTATAAGAAAAATTAAGCTCTTAATCGAAAAACCTAGTCGTAGCAGGCACTTTCCAACTTTTTTATTTCTGAAAAATAGCTTTGCAAAAAAAGAACTTTTATTTTTGCAGAAATATTTAAACCATACTTTATGAAAAGAATTTTTCTATTTATCTGTCTTGTAGTTGCAACGAATTTATCATTCGGACAAACTGAAAGTGAGTTAAAAGCCGAAATAGGCCCTAAAAAAGATTCTATTGCTGCCATTCAAGGACGTGTAGATGCTCTTAAAGCACAAATAGCTGCACTTCCCGGTTGGAAATATGGTGCTTTCGGAACCATTGGTGCTAATATTTCCAAATTCGACAATTGGTATTCGCAAGGATCCCCAAATGTGTCTTCAGGAAATATTGGGATTACAGCAAATACCTTTGCAAATCTAAAACAGGAGAAATTTTTCTGGCGAAATGCTTTGAATGTTAATTTGTCCTGGGTAAAGTTTGATGATCAAGATGATCCCACAGATGACGATTCGTTTAGAGAGGCTACAGATGTATTTAACATTACTTCTCTATATGGCCGAAATATAACAAAAACTATAGCCGCTTCTGCTCTGGGAGAATATCGTACCACAATTCTCAATAATTTCAACGATCCCGGATACTTAGATCTTGGTATAGGAGCAACCTGGACGCCAATTGACAATTTAGTGGTGGTTGTACATCCCTTAAACTATAATTTCGTCTTTAGTAAAACAGATGCAGTTTATGAATCGTCTCTGGGTGCTAAGATCTTAGTAGATTACACAAAGAGTTTTGGAAAGTTAAATTTAAAATCAAACCTTTCGGCTTTTCAAAGTTATAAGAGTTCAAATCTCTCGAATTGGACATGGATAAACAGTTTAGGTTATACTGTCTGGAAAAATATCGGACTCGGTTTCGAATTTGGTTTAAGAGGAAATAAGCAAGAATCACTGGCCGCGGCTGTTGATGCGGCCACCGCTGCCATGAGCACACAAGTACCAACTTTCGATTCTATCGATAACAAAACTCAAAGCTATTGGTTATTTGGATTAACTTATAAATTCTAATATAACAGTGTATAGAAATAAAAAAGCCTCCATTTTTACAGGAGGCTTTTTTTATTCGATATACTCTTCAGGATATAAAAAGTTGTTATACGGAAAACGCGATATATGAATTTCACGAACCTTATCATAAACAAGCTTCCTGAATTCCTCAAAATTTTCTTTATTTAAAGCTGAAATAAATATCGCATCACCATTTGTTCTGTTCATCCAAGTTTTGCGCCAATCGGTTAAGGTATTGTGCGCATCTGTTTTTATTGTAACCAAATCGTCGTCATCAATCGTTTCAGCTTCATAAGCATCTATCTTATTAAATACCATGATTGTTGGTTTATCTGCACTGTCTATTTCATCCAAAACTTTATTTACTGAAGCAATATGGTCTTCAAAAGATGCATGAGAGATATCTACCACATGCAACAAAAGATCTGCTTCTCTAACTTCATCCAATGTTCCTTTAAATGATTCAACTAATTGTGTTGGCAGCTTTCTAATGAACCCTACAGTATCAGTTAATAAAAATGGTAAATTACCAATTACTACTTTCCGGACTGTTGTATCTAAGGTTGCGAAAAGTTTATTTTCAGCAAAGACCTCACTCTTACTGAGAACATTCATGAGAGTAGATTTCCCAACATTGGTATAACCTACCAAGGCCACCCGAACCAAAGAGCCGCGATTTCCGCGTTGCACTTCCATTTGCCTATCGATCTTTGCCAGTTTCTTTTTCAACAAGGCTATTCGATCTCTTACAATACGCCTATCCGTTTCAATCTCGGTTTCACCCGGCCCCCTCATTCCAATACCTCCACGCTGCCTTTCAAGGTGAGTCCACATTCCTGCAAGACGAGGTAACAAATATTCATATTGAGCTAACTCGACCTGAGTACGGGCATAACTGGTTTGGGCTCGTTGTGCAAAAATATCTAAGATTAAATTAGTGCGGTCAATAATTTTACACTGCAAAATCTTTTCAATATTTTTTTGTTGCGCAGGCGACAATTCATCGTCGAAAATAGCAACTCCAACTTCGTTTTCTTCTACATATTTCCGGACATCTTCCATTTTCCCAGTACCAATAAAAGTTTTAGGATTGGGTTTCTCCATTTTTTGCACAAAACGCTTCAAAACTTCTCCACCCGCTGTGTAAGCCAAAAACTCTAATTCATCAAGATACTCGTTAGACTTATCCTCGTCCTGCAACTGAGTAATTAATCCTATTAGGATCGTTTTTTCGTATGTAATATCTGTTTGTTCGAGCATAGTTTATTGTAATCACACAAATGTACAAAACGTATTGCAAGGGTTTTTCGTAATTTAGAAGCAATTAACATTCTATAAATGACGAATCCTTCCGAAATAAAGAAAAACGAATTCACCATTGCCTTCTATAATCTTGAAAATCTATTCGATACTAAAGATGATCCAAAAACTATGGACGACGATTTTACTGAAAATTCGGTTAGGCGATGGGACGAGAAACGGTTCAGAAAAAAAATAAAAAGATTAGGGCAAATAATATCTAATATTGGGTATGAAGATATTCAGCATCCACCCGTAATATTAGGGGTTGCTGAAGTAGAAAACGAATTTGTAATGAAAGAGTTGGCAAACTCTAAATTTTTGAAAGATAAAAATTACAACTATGTTCATTTCGACTCGCCAGACGAACGCGGTATTGATACAGCATTATTGTATCGTTCAGACTATTTTAAAGTTCTTTCTAAAGAAGCTATCTCACTTTATGTAACCAATCCATTAGGAGAACGCGATTTTACGCGTGACGTGCTTCATGTAAAAGGATTATTAAATAATGAAGAACTTCACATCTTAGTGAATCATTGGCCCTCACGACGTGCGGGAGCAGAAGTTACTAATTACAGGCGTATGGTTGCTTCCAAAAATAATCAAGAGATCATTTTAAAAATACGTTCCGGAAATCCTAATGCTCGTATTGTGATTATGGGCGATTTTAATGATGACCCGCACAGTGAAAGTGTTCAAACATTAGTTTCTGAGAATATGTATAACCCCATGGAACTGTTACTTACAAGAAATGAAGGGAGTGTTACCTATAAAGGGAATTGGAATTTATTCGATCAGATAATAATCTCCCACAACTTCTTACAACAACATGGAAATAATTTTCGCTTTGAAACCGCAAAAATTTTCGATTCAGTGAGTTTAAAAGAGAATGCTGGACGTTATAAAGGAAACCCTTTCCGAACTTTTGCCGGGAGAAAATATTTAGGCGGAATAAGCGATCATTTTCCGGTCTATAGTATATTCTCTTTTCATTAAGAATAAAAGAGCCTTAACAAGTTATTAATCGGAAAATTCCTGCGTTACATCTAAAAAATAACTTAACTATTCGATAATCGTCTTTTTTGTATAATTTAGCGACAATTAATCACCAATTATACCTCATATGATGAAACATTCATCCTTAAATTTTCGATTTAAGTTAGCTACTTCAAATCCCTTTATTGGCAATAACAAATCACTACTCTACATTTTTTTACTAATTTCCTTCGGAACCTTCGCGCAAGGACCAGGGTCTCTCTTTGTGGATGCAGGACCTGATGTAAACATTGATTGCGGAACTTCTGGTGGATGTACAGATATTACAGCATCATTTTTAGAGACTTTTGAAACTGCAAGTGCCGAATATACTATTGCATCTATTCCTTACAATCCGCCATTTCCATTCAATGGCTTGTCGAACTCGATTAACATTTCTACCGACGATACTTGGTCACCTGTAGATACTCTCCCTTACGATTTTTGCTTTTTCGGAGATGTGGAAACAGAGTTTCAAGTGGGTTCTAACGGAGTTATCCGCTTCGATGTGGATCCTACAGATACAACAAACGGATGGAGTTTTTCTGAAGATCTTCCAAATAATAGTAATCCAACTCTGGGAGAAGCAAATGTTTTTACTCCTGTTCATGATATACACCCTTCTATTAATCCAGGAAATGAAATTGGCTATGAGGTTTTAGGTACCTTCCCAAATAGAGTGCTCGTTGTATCTTATTACGACGTGGCTATGTTCTCATCTACCTGTAATAATTTACTTGCTACACATATGGCGGTATTTTATGAGTTCTCAAACGTAATTGAGGTATATATTCAGGACAAACCCGTTTGTCCCACATGGAATAGTGGTAATGCTGCTATCGGTATTCAAAATGATGATGGTGATGTGGCTTACGTTCCGCCGGGAAGAAACACTTCCGATTCGCCTTGGACAACCACCAACGAAGCCTGGAGGTTTACACCAGATGGTGTTGACACCTATGTTTTTGAATGGCTGGACTCTTCAGGAACTGTAATTGGCACCACGCCTACCATTAATGTTTGTCCGGCTAATAACAGTGAAGTTTTTACTGCAAGGGTTACGTATACGAACACTTGTAACGGAGATGTCGTGGTATTAACTGATGACGTTTTAGTAACAGCTTCAGCTTCCTTTGTTGTGGATCTTGGAGGTGATCAAATGTTCTGCGATGTAGAGTCCTATGATATTACTGCTACAGTTACAGGAGGAAGTGGAACTCCAACATATCTTTGGAATACCGGAGCTACCACACAAACAATTACAGTAACACAGTCTGGAACCTACACTGTTGATGTTGAGCTTGATGGTTGTGTTTTAACTGAAAGTGTAGAAATTATATTAGAAGATAGCCCTATTATAGAATTGGGAAGCGATTTCGAAACTTGTTTTGAAGATCCGATAGTTTTAGATGCAACACCATCTAATTTCAATCCTGGAGACGCAACTTACGTATGGAGTCTAGATGGGAACGTAATAGCTTCGGCTACAGAGCCTATGTTAAACGTCACAACTGGTGGATTATACAGCGTAATAGTAACAGTCGCAAATTGTTCAAGTGAGGATAGTATTAATATCTCGCCCAGAACAGATCTTGAAATAGCATTGGGTGATGATTTTAAATCGTGCCCGGATGATGGACAAGTTATTACTGCAACGACCAGCGAAACGGATATAACTTATCAATGGTTACTGAATGGTGATGTGATCGCCGGAGAAACAGGAGATAGCATAATGGTTGAATTGCCGGCTAATAGCGTTGGTACGCAAACATACACTGTGATCATTACCAAAGGTGAATGTACAGGATCAGATAGCATTGATGTAAGTCTTTACAATGTAGGAAATTGTGTGATCTCTCAAGGTATTTCTCCGAATGGTGATGGACTTAATGATTGCCTGGATCTTGAGTTTTTAGTTGACAGACAAGGAAGTTTTTCTCTGGAAGTCTTTAATCGATATGGAACATCTGTTTATTCTGAAATGGATTATCTCAACCAGTGGTGTGGTCAAACAAATAATGGTGATGCGCTTCCAACAGGAACGTATTTCTATGTAATGAAATTCGACACTCCCGATCCCGATTTTGGATCTGTGAAAAACGGATGGATCTATATCAATAAAGAATCGAATTAGACTTAGCCAATTTTATAACTACCAAAAAATAATTATATACAGATGAAACATATATATTTAGCAATTCTATTCCTTGGTTTTACTTTCACTCAAGAATTGGCAGCACAACAGGATCCACAATACACTCAATATATGTATAATATGAATGTTGTGAATCCGGCTTATGCAGGTTCTAAAGAAAGCTTATCTATTACCGCTTTGTATAGAAATCAATGGTCGGGTTTTGATGATGCTCCGGTTACATTTACTTTTTCAGCACATTCGCCAATTGGTGATAAAGTAGGATTAGGCTTATCGGCAATTAAGGATGAACTTGGTCCTGTAAGCGAGACTAATGTTTATGCCGATTTCTCTTATACGTTACAATTAGGTGCAAGTACAAATCTTGCATTAGGAGTAAAAGCAGGTGCAACTTTTCACGATGTTGGGCTTATTGATCTACAGTTACAGGATCCGACAGATCCATTTTTCTCTCAGGATATTAATAATACCTATCCGAATGTTGGTGCAGGTGCTTTTCTCTATGGAGACAATTTTTATCTAGGTTTATCGGTTCCCAACTTGTTGAATTCTGTTCACTTAGATGAAAATGGAATTAAGTATGGCTCTGAAACAAATCACTATTTTGCGACGGCCGGATATGTTTTTCAGGTGTCTGAAAACACGAAACTGAAACCTTCAGTAATGGTAAAATCGGCTTTCGATGCGCCGGTATCTTTCGATGCGAATCTGAATGCTTTATTCTTCGAAAAGTTTGAGATAGGAGCTTCCTACCGACTAGACGATTCATTTAGTGGTCTTATCGGCTTTCAAGTTGCTCCATTTTTACGCGTTGGATATGCGTACGACAGTGTGACTTCAGAAATAAAAACTGTGGCAAATTCATCGCACGAGGTGATTTTAACTTTCGATCTCTTCTTCAAGAAAAAGACCTTACGTTCACCTAGATACTTCTAATTAATAAATTTAAGTTCATTCAAAATGAAAAAAATATATACATTCCTTCTTCTCATTATCGTTAGTGCTACGATGGCGACAGCACAAAACGCCAAAACTAAAAAAGCAGATCAATTATACGACCGCTTGGCATACACTGATGCTGCCGAAGCCTATCAAAAACTCCTTAAAAAAGGAGAGGGTAGTCTTTATGTTTATGAGCGTTTAGCCAACTCTTACTTCTTTATAAACGACACCAAAAAAGCCGAAACATATTATAAGCGTGTTGTTAAGAGCAGAAATGTAGACGCAGAATCTGTTTATAATTACGCCCAGTCTTTAAAGGCAAATGGAAAATTTAGTGAATATAACGATCAGATGAAAAATTTTGCCGGAATGAAGCCAAATGATTCCAGAGCGATAGCATTCATGAAAAACCCGAATTATGTCCCAACGATCATGGATAAGGTTCAGCGATTTTCAGCAACAAATATGGATATCAATTCCAAATATTCTGATTTTGGTGGAACTATGATTGGAAATGAGTTTTATTTTGCATCAGGTCGAAATACGGCACGTAAAACATATCAATGGAATGAAGAACCTTTCTTAGATATTTACAAAGCGAATATTGTTGGTGGTACTGTAAAAGATGCTTCATTGTTTAATAGCAAGATCAATACTAAATATCACGAATCCAATCCTGTTTTCTCACAGGATGGAAAGCGAATGTATTTTGACAGAAACGATTATTACGAAGGTGATTACAATAAAAGTTCGGAAGGTATCAATCAAATAAACCTTTATTATGCTGAAAAAGTTACCGGCGAGTGGAAAGATATCCAATCGGCTCATTTTAACAGCAAAGAATACTCGACCGGACATCCAGCAATTAGCCCAGACGGGAAAACTTTATACTTTGTGAGTGACATGCCCGGCGGAAAAGGAAAATCTGATATATATATGGCACCCATTAATGCGGATGGTTCTCTTGGCACACCCGCACTTCTTGGAGATAATATTAATACTGAAGGGAAAGAAGTGTTTCCATTCGTAGATGCAAATGGTACTTTATACTTTTCAAGTGACGGACATTTAGGAATTGGAGGTTTGGATGTTTTTTATGCTGAACCAAGAGGGAGAGGTTTTGGCGAAGTTAAAAACATGGGAAGAGCTGTTAATAGCTCCGATGATGATTTCGCTATTAAATTTGATGCCGTGACACGTACAGGATATGTTTCCTCAAATCGAAAAGGTGGAAAGGGAAGTGATGATATCTATAGCATCAAAGAACTTGAACTTCCTTGTGAAGTAAATATTACGGTAAAAGTGATTAATCAAGATACAAAAGCACCTATTGCAGGAGCTAGAGTTGAGCTATACGATACTTTTGAAAACAAACTGAGTACAATGACCACCGATGCCAATGGTGGTGCTACATTTAAAGCTGAGTGCGACAAGGAACATATCATTCAGGGAGTAGCCAAAGATTATGAAAGCAATGCTGTGAATGTCGAGAGTGGCAATGATACTAATCTAACTTCAACTTTAGCGTTACGCCCAATTGACGCAATTATTGTTGACGATCAAGTTGAATTGAATCCGATATTATTCGATTACGACAAATCGAATATTAAACCTCAGGCAGCCTTTGAATTGGATAAGCTGGTTGCCATAATGAAGAAGTATCCTTCAATGGTTATAAAAGTTGAAAGTCATACCGACAACAGAGCTTCTGATTCTTACAATATGAATCTATCTGAACGACGTGCGCAATCTACGGTGCAATACGTTATTTCTAAAGGTATCGATCGAAACAGAATTAGCGGAAGTGGTTTTGGTGAAAGTCGCCCCGCTATTGCATGTGGAAATGGATGTACAGAAGCACAGCATCAACAAAATAGAAGATCTGAATTCATTATTGTAAAAAGATAAGAGATTTATTAATTAGCTTACCAACCAAAAACCCTCTGTTGCGTTTTGCAACAGAGGGTTTTTTTTAAGCAATTAGTTCGAATTGAGTACGATCTCATCCAACTCGTATGTTCCGTCGAAATCTTCCTCACCGCTTCCAACATATTTCCATGCGATGTATGCTGTACCTGATACACAGCTAAGATCCACGTTACCGGAATTCAGCCAATCTCCAAAGAAATCGTCATCTTGAACGATATAAGCTGCAGATAGCAACTCCCAGGTTGTAGTTGCAATAGTTGCTTCGTCACCATTCCAATCATTCGATATCAGAATTTCCAAGGTGCTTCCATCCGCAAAACTGTTAGAAGTCTTAAAAATTAAGGTCTCACCATCTTGTGCATCAAAGTCTATCTGTGGAGTTATAAGCCAACCAATGGAACTAATATCACCCGATAAATATGAACCCATTCTTGCAGAAATTCCTAAAGATGCATTTGTTCCTGAATCGGAATAGGCTTCCCATTGCTCGGAACCGGCTTCGATGAAATTGGTCCATCCGTTACCGGAGATAGGATCACCTTCAACTTGGTTCTCAAAAAAATCGCTGAATAATTCATTGTTTCCGATATTACTTGCCAAACCGCAATTTATTTCATTGGGATCGCAACGTTCGGTACTATTGAAATTAATCGTTGTAGGCTTGTTCACGACAATATTGAAAATCTCACCAAAGAAATTATAGGTTAAAATTGCATCGAGAGTGCCTCTGCCTTCGGGAAGCAACAATCCTTTAAAATCGGCAAAGGTGCTTGTGCTAAAAACCGTTGATGTTCCTTCTGCACAACTTTCCAAGATACGCTCGCCATCAAATTCATCCATTTCCTCGGCTGCATAGGTTAAGCGATTGTTGCCCAAAGCTTGATTTCTATTAAATTGTACATCATCTAACCGTATATACAAGTTTGTTACTTCAGGAGTGAATTCAGAAATAGAAATAGTTAGAGGTGTGATCGCTTCAACAACGTTATCGCGAAATAAGAAATCTCTTTGTGCAGATTCAGCAATTTTCGCAAGTCGGTTTCCGTCACGAATTCCCAAACTTAATACTCCACTATCGTATCCTACAGTTAAACCTTCGAGTTTAACGTATACTTTCCTGCCAAACTGATAAGTGACGTATAATGGATTAGCGTCAATTAAAACCTTTACTCCGCGAGTTGGATTTTCTGCCGCATCCTGAAGTATAAGTTCTTCAAAGAAATTTCCTGCTGCGTCATCAGAAATGACATAACCTAAAATATATTTATCGTTGATAGTATCGTTATCTACTTCAAAAGTAAGGACAGTATTTATATTACCGTTATTGTTCGCTATCTCAGTATTTAATAATGTTCGCAAACCATCCAATGTGATGAGGCTAGTTTCAGCTATGTTTTGAGGCTGGAGCTCTACAACCGGCACATCAAATTCATCGTCCTGTACACAGGATGCCATTGAGGTGATAAGTAGCAATAAAGTAAGAAGTTCTTGCAAATTAGTTGTTTTCATAAAGCAAATAATTGAGTTTGTCGGTTCGTTTTTTAAAATCGCACATAAGCATTGATGTAATAAGTTGTTCCGTTTCCAAAGAAATATCGGTTTCCAAATATTGGTGTGTCTCTGCCTTGTTCTTCTAATTGTTGTCTGTAACTCGCACGGCGAGAATCTTCGAAGCCTCCGGTAATATATTCTTGATTAAGTATATTATTAATAGTGGCAAAAAATCCCACGAAGTAACTCTTCACTCGCCATGATTTTCCGCCCACAATATTTACTAAAAAATAATCTTGTAGCTGTTCCTGCCGAAGTAAATGTCGAGCTGTTTCCTCATTATATTCATTAAATACCTGACCGTCGAAATCTGTATAAAAATCGGGAGTTCTCCTCAAATTGCTAATATCTATATAGGAATTAGAATAGTAATTTGTAGTACATCCCACCCACCAAAATTCGGGGTCACGATAGTCGAAGCCAAGTTGAAAAACCTGTTCCGGTCCGCCTGACACGTGATAATTATTTATGGCAACTTCACGTATTCCTAAAGTCGCAATATCAGTTCCAGCTACTACGCCTTCTTCATCCCCATCGACAAAATCATCGCCGGCTAGATACAATTTGGAGTTTTTGATATACAAATTCTGACCTACAGAGGCTGCTGCCTTTATTTTAAACGTAGGTAATACCTGAGCTTCAATCCCTAATTCAATTCCTGCATTTCGTTTATCAATACCCGTCACTATTTCTTGCACAAAAGCATTTGAATCTTCATTTCCAAGAGCATTTTGCGTAAAGAAGAAACCTATATCAGTTTGATCTAGAAAACGAATGAGATACCCTGTCAATCTGGCTTGTACAATGGGGTTCCTATAAATATAGCCGAGATCGAAATTTTGGATTTTCTCAACTGAAAGACCGACTACCACATCGTTATTCTGTCTGGCGTTCGCAAACGAGTTTCGAATGCTCGGGGCTTTAGTTAAAATTCCTGCGTTAAAATCAATTAAATGTCTCCCCGTAAGTTTATATATAAAACCGCCCTTAGCTCCAAAATTTGTAAAATCAATTTTCTCACTTTTGCTTAGAGAACGCCCTTCTTCTCCAAAATAGCCATTGTTGTACAAGCCGGTTCGTTGGTAATTAGTTTTCGAGACTGTAATACCAGTGTATAAATCTACTTTGTTATAATTAATCTGTGCTTGTGCGAATCCTGAAATGGCAGTAGCATTTATAACATAATTATAGCGATTACGCTCTCCTACTTGTACCACTCTATTTGGATTTTGAAGATCACTATTTCCTTCTAAGCCACCATCACCAAAATTATCAATGTCTAAATAGCCTGAACCTCCTAAAAGGTCTGTTAATAATGAAAAATTTTCGCTTTTTAGACTTCGGTAATTGACGTTTCCATTAACCGAAATATTGTCAGAAATACGGGAATTTAATATTGTATTTACAGTAATTTGTACATCGTCTACTCTATCTTCTTGTATGGTATATTTGGAAAGCCCATCAGTCGAATTCAGGTTTCCGGCATAGATATCGTGCCAATTTAACTGTCCATCTTGTAAAAATTGTTGTTCTGCTAAATAAGCTTGTTGATATTCAATTGAAGTCGGATTCTCACTTCGTAAAAAATAACTTGGGAGACGCTGATAATAATTTCCGGCAGGATTTCTATTTCCTCCAGAATCTAATCTTGAATTTCCAACTTTTCCGAATTGATATCCAATATTGGTATTCAAAGTCGTATTGTCATTAATGTTCCAATAATGGTTTATCAATACAATTGGTTCGTTGATCTCACGAATTCTACTATTTCGAATTTTTCCGTCTTGATAACCCCAATTCGGATTGTATCGAATCCCTTTTAAATCTTTAACTTCTCGGGTAACCGCAGTAGAACGACCTCTTCGGTTAGGAGTATATAATACACTTAAATTTAAGGTATGTATCTCATTAATTTTTTTCTCTACTGAGGCAAAAAATGAGTTTGCGTCATAAACCGTTCCATCCAGATATCCCTCAGCGGCAAATCGTTTTGATAGTAGTAAGCTATAGGCCCATCCATTTTTCGTTAGGCCACTATTATAAGAGCCCATAACCCTTCCAGTATAACTTCGGTTTGCTGTAGCAAATGATATACGTCCTCCTTTACGGTATTGGGAAGCTCGCATAATAATATTATTCGTTCCGGCTACATCTCCAAAGTTATATTCATTCGCTTTTATGCCCATGGAGAATTCGCGATTCCGCTGTGCGTCATTTAAACCTCCCCAATTTCCCCATTGTGGGCGGCCCGTGAATTGTTTATTCATTTCAATTCCGTTGATTAAAACTTTTCCATTGGCATTATCCAGACCCCGCGGTCGAAAGAATGTAGCACTAAAATCGAACGCAGCTGCATTTAAGAAGACATCGTTTGAGGCTTGTAATAATCCGGAGATATTAAAAAAAGTTCCCTCATCCTCATCCAATTCATTTTCGGAGAGGCTAATGATCCCTATTTGTGCTTCCATTTCTGTTAGATCTATTGCCATAAGGATAGGGTCTAAATCAATTATATTACCAACTTGGATAACAATAGGAATTCGTAAAGTTAAATATCCATTCTTTGAGACAAGCAATACTTGCTCTCCTTGTGGTAGGTCTCCTCCTTCAATATTGAATAAACCATCAACATTGGTAGAACCCGAATAATGACTGGATTTAATTCTCACATCTACATCGGGAATTGCTTCACTAGAATTTGTGTCAATGATTCTACCTTTTACTCTGGTATTTTGACACAACGATGTCCCAGTTCCCAACAAAATAATAGTAAGTGTATAAATGAATCTTTTCATATCTACTTCCTTTCAAATAATCGCCGCACTTTGTATTTCTGTCGATATCGACATTAGTGCTTTTGTGTGGAAGTTTATATGAGATAATACCGGGGAATGCTCTGGGAATTTTAAGAACGTGTCCTATTCTTATAACACGGCATTAAATATTGTTATGCGCATACTTTTTACCGCTCTAAATTGGTATAAGCTGTATGAAAGGTAGCAATTTGAAACGTCTGTGACAAGGTTACAAGGAACTCGAAATGTATGTTGTTGTCGCAATTCATGAATGGCGAGTTTAACTATCCAGCGAAAGATTATTTTGCTTCGACACTACACAAAGTGCCTACTTTCAACACTTAGCAGTTCTGGCAAGCTAATTTTATGCCGATTTATTTGCTGTTACGCCAAGCCGAGCGCCATCCAGCAGTCCTCAGTTTCTAAAGGACTTTTATTACCTTCAAAATTCAGAAAAAACTGAGAATGCGATGGTATCACTTGCTACTTCCTATTTATTTAAATTAATGAAATTTCCATTATGTTTCATGTTGCTCTTATTGACTACAATGTTTCTCCATGGTCAACAGCAAAAAAAATACAAAGTAAATACCATTGCTTTTTACAACCTTGAAAATTTATTCGACTATGAGGATGACCCATTAACCTTTGATAATGATAGAACTCCGGAGGGAAAAGATCATTGGACGAAGGAAATTTACAATGCCAAGATCCAAAATATGGCAAGGGTAATTTCTGAAATTGGAAGTGATGTAACCGGCAATACCCCGGCGATAATCGGAGTGTGTGAAATAGAAAACAGAAGAGTACTTGAAGATTTAGTTAATCAAGTGCCATTACTTCAAAAAAACTATGGAATTATACAGTTTGATTCTCCCGATCGGAGAGGAATTGACGTTGCGCTATTATATCAAAAAAATCTTTTTATTCCAACAAATTACAATGTTCACGAATTGTTTATCTATAACGATCACGATGTTACGAAACGTATTTTTTCCAGGGATCAATTGTTAGTAAGTGGAATGTTAGATGGCGAAAAGATACATATTATTGTGAATCACTGGCCCTCTCGAAGCGGGGGTGAGGCGAGAAGTCGTCCGAAGCGAATTAAAGCTGCAAAACTGAACAAACAAATTATAGACTCCTTGTTTAGTGAAGATCCATATGCGAAGATCATCACTATGGGCGATCTAAATGACGATCCTACGAGTCCAAGTGTAAAGAAGATTTTGAAAGCTAAAGGAGGTCGAGAAGATTTAAAGTTCAGGGAACTTTACAACCCTATGGAAAAATTGTTTAAAAAGGGCTTAGGAACTCTAGCCTGGCGCGATAGCTGGAACTTGTTTGACCAAATGATTGTTTCTTCAGAATTAATGAAAAAAGATTATACTACGTATCGGTTTTATAAGGCAGGAATATATAATAAAAGCTATTTAGCGAATTCACGCGGGAAGTATAAAGGTTACCCTTATCGAAGTTTTTCGGATGGGGGTTTTACAGGGGGTTATAGTGATCACTTTCCTGTTTATATTTATTTGATCAAGGAAATTTCTTCTGAATAATTAAAAAGGCACTCTAACGAGTGCCTTTTTAATTAGATAAAATTATTTGTTAGAACCATTGATTCCAAGGAATTCTACTTAGCATTAAGATAAGAGCTATTGTATAGAATATGGTTAGTGTTTTAAATTTCGGATGCGATACTAATTTCTTTTTATGTTTTGAGTATCCTATTGTGATAAACACCACTACCAAAATCATTATCAACGGGTGTTCCACAGCATTTAGCCTTAAAACAGAATCTTTCATTACAGCACCCATTCCATTCGATGAAATCGCCGACAACCCAAGTGGAGACACAAAATAAAGAATCAATCCAATTAAAAGTTGCAAATGTGTTACGATTAGGGCGAAAAGTGAAATTCGAAAATCCTTAGGTCCGTATTCTCGTTTGGTAAAATATCCTGCCAGCGCATTTATGGTAGCAAGAGTAACCACAAGCACGACTAAATAGGCCCAATAAGAATGCAAGTATTGTATGGTAGTGTACATTATATCTACAGTTTTATGTGATATCCAAAGGTAGGAATAATTATAAAAAAAACCGCTCTCAATCTAATTGAGAGCGGTTAATTATTGTAATAAGTAATTTACGTTATTCGAAGAAGTAACGTAAACCTACTTGCATTTGCCATCTTGATGATTGCAATCCATTATCATCTAATTGATCAATACCATCTTCAAATCTTTCAGGATCAAAAGTAAATACAGGATCCGGACCACCATTTACGGTTGTTAAGAGTCCTACGTTATTTCCTGTAAATCTTCTTTTACCCCACTCATTATTTAATAAGTTAGTAAAATTGAAGATATCTACAGAAGCCTGAAGTGAGTGCTTTTTATTACCAGATGTAATAGAGAAATCTTGTAAGAACTTTAAGTCAATAACATTGCTCCAGCGTCCTCTGTCTCCATTACGTTCAACATAACCACCTCTTCTACTACTTAAATACTCGTCACTTTCAATGAAAGCATTGAACGCTTCCCATTGTTGTGCCGGGGTTAAACCACCATTACCACTTTGATCTGCAAATACAATTTCACTTGAGTTTTCCGGTACGTAGATAAGCGCATTATCTCGAGAATCGTCATTTAATAAGTCTCTACCTTCATTATATACGTAGCTAAATGGAGCTCCGTCTATACCTTCATAAAATAATCCGATTGTAGTCTTCGCATTCTCACTCCACTTTAACTCATAAGAAACATTTCCAGAAATTCTGCTTCCCAATGAGAAATCAGATTCTGTAGCTGTTAAGAATGAGTTCTTACCATTAACAGTTTGAATGTTTCTCCATTGAGAACTGTTTTGAGAAGAAGTCCCGTCGAATACCTTAAACGAACGACCGTAAGAGTATGAAATCTGCCCTTGGAAGCCGTTTTGGAATGGTTTTCTCAATGAAACTGTTGCATTATAAGAATGACCCTCACCTGTATTAGATGCTAAGTAGATTCCGTTATAAGTATCATCTATTTCATCACTTCTATTATAAAACGGTCTATTATCTGCTCCAGTTAGAGTTCCAACAGGCGCCTTAAGATTTAAGTTTTCATAATAGATATCCGTAATCACATCAGTATAAAGGAAATCTGCAGATGCAATTAATCCCCAAACCGGTAATTTCTGATCTACAGCAATGTTATATTTCATAACCTGTGGAAGTTTGAAATCTTTAGCAATCAAATCTACATTTCCACCAACTCCACCAGTTCCTGGCTCAGGGCTTTCGAACTGATTGTTCACGTTTGGCTCAAAGGGTTGATCTGTTCTAAAAGTAAATCCACCGGTAATTCCATTGTTATTATATGTACCTCCTGGCCATACTAATGGTAATCTCGATGTAAATACACCGAATCCACCACGAACTTGTGTGGTATTGTTATCGAAAACATCCCAGTTAAATCCAATTCTTGGAGAGATATGAGCACTGGCATTAATTCCTTGACCAACACGAGCACCTTGTAAATCTTTTCCGTAACCTTCAAGAATACCTACTGTTCTGGTATTAAAGTCTTCGTTTACGGTACCATCCTCCCAATAAGGAACATCTACACGCAGACCGAAGGTTGCTTTGAAATTGTCAGCAAATTGTACTTCGTCTTGAACATATAAAGCTGCCTGGAAAGTAGAAAACTCAGAAGCCCCTGCAGATTCATCACCAGTTACCCCAGATCCTACGAGCGAATATCCATGCTGATAAACATCGGCATTTTGCATGGTCAAAAATTGATTAAGACCACTAGATATTAAATTTCCATTGTTATCAAATTGATCTTCGAAAGTATAATCTCCATAATTAAAAGCAAAGAATAGGTTCTTTGACTTAGCGTATTCCAGATTTGTTCCAATCGTAATTGTTTGTTTTCCTGAGAATATCTCGAAATTATCATTAAAAGTGAATACATCCTGATTCAACAAATTGGCAGTTGAAAAAGGTTCAGATCCAAATGACAGTGTTCCATTTCCATCCTGAATATCAACAGTTGGGAACGGAGTTCCTGATGGATCACGGTCATCTCTAACCGCTGTGTATCCTATAACTAATTGGTTAGCATACTTATTACCAATATTGGAGTTCAATTCTAAGGCAGTAGAGTTTGTGGTTGTAATAAACTCTTCAGAGCCATTTATGAAACCGATAAATCTATCGCCTGAATTTCTCGCTTCTAAATTTTCACCTTTTACATAACCGTGACGTAACGATAAAGTATTATTATCATTAATGTTCCAGTTTATCTTAGCTGTAAGCTTATTACTTGTTAACGTTCTCGTGTTATTATCAAATCCACCCGGATCGTATCCATAAGTACTGATTAGGAAATTTCTTAATCCATTGATATCATCTAAAGATGAACGTCCTTGATAGTTACTAAAATTAAACGGTTGTGGAGTTTCATCATCTTGTCTTTCATAGTTGATGAAGTAGAATAATTTATCCTTAATAATAGGACCTCCTACTCGCATACCATATGTCAATGCAGAAAACTCAGCAAGCTTCTCTTCTGTTTCTCCATCTCCTACAAGACTTGGAGGAGTTTTACCTGCGAAACTTTCATTTCTTAAGAATCCATAAACAGATCCTTTAATATCATTTGTTCCTGAACGAGTAATAGCGTTAATAGACCCACCGGAAAATCCAGATTGTCTCACATCGAAAGGTGCCACATTTACTTGGAACGTTTCAATAGCATCAACTGAAAAAGGATTAACCCCTGTTTGTCCACCATTGGTACCTGAACCCGCAAGACCAAACACGTCATTGTTTACAGCACCATCAATATAAATAGCGTTATAACGGTTATTTTGACCTCCAATTGAAACTGAAAAACCGTCATTACCTTCGGTAACTAAAGCCTGTGGAGTTACTCTAACGAAATCTGCGATCGAACGCGATGCAGAAGGTAAAGTAAGAATGTCTCTTTCTGTAATCGTAGTTTCAGTACCTGTTTTATTACTGTCGAATACATTATTACGTTGTGTTGTAATAACAACCTCATCTAAGGCACTCGCCGATTCAGCCATATTTACTCCAATACGTTTTGATTCCCCTAAGCCCAAGAAAACATTGTTCTGAGCATAGTCGGTGTATCCAACATAAGTTATAGTAATAGTATATGGTCCTCCCGGTCTCATATTCGGTAGTCGGTAAAAACCATCAAAATCTGTGATGGCGCCATACTTTGTTCCGGATTCGGTATGTAATGCAATTACATTAGCTCCGGTTAAAGGCTCACCAGCATTATCGACAACACGTCCGTTGATCGATGAAGTGGTCACCCCTTGCGAAAAAGCAGTAAAACTGCCTAATAGTAAAACTAGTAGTAGTAGTTTTTTCATAGTTGTGTGTTTAGTTAAAAAATTTTTGCAAAGGTATATCTATCTAATCGATTTTCATTAACCAAATGTTAAGAAAATGCTAAGAAATACCAAAACTAAAAATACTATGAAAATCTAGGAGATAGGTGTAAGTGGGTTTTAATTAATAACAAGGTTATCAACAAACTCATTATTAACCTCTTAATAGGCAATACAATCTAATTGATCTTTTAACGGACTCATAAAAGCAAGATAGCCTTCTTGTAATTCTTCAGGCAGTGGTTTTGATAAGGGCAAGTCTTCTTTAAATGGATCTACTTGTTTCCCATTTTTCCAGAAACGGTAACAAACGTGAGGTCCTCCTGAATTACCAGTCATACCAACCCATCCAATAACATCGCCTTGTCGCACGAATTCGCCAACACCAACATTCCTGCTTTTCATATGAAGGTATTGAGTGTCATAAGTTCCATTATGCCTGATTTTTACATAATTACCATTACCTCCTCTTCTTTCAGACTTGGAAACAACTCCATCTGCAGTAGCTAAAATAGGAGTCCCAATAGGAGCGGCAAAGTCGGTACCCTTATGAGGTCGAAGCTTATATCCGTAATATTTGATGCGACGTGATAGATTATATCTGGAGGAAATTCTACTAAACTTTACCGGAGCTTTTAAGAAAGCTCTTCTCAAATTATCTGCATTTTCATCATAAAAATCGGTAAGTCTATTGATGGTATCCGATTCGTAGTTAAAAGCGTATAATGGTTTACCACGATGCTCAAAATAAGCAGCTTTTATATCCGCAAGCCCGGCAGGAATAGTATCATTTATAAATTTTTCGGTATAAACCACCTTAAATCTATCTCCGGGTTGCAAATGAAAGAAGTTAACAGTCCATGCATAAATATTCGCCAAACGATCTGTCATGTACGGACTTAAATTCTGGTCTTCCATTGTTTGTGAAAGTGAATTTGTGATAATTCCTGAAGCACTCTTCTCTTTGAAGCTTACAGGTTTACTCGCTGTATAACTGGAAATGGTCTCACGTAGATCTACGACAGCATAATCAACTTTATTTTTTTCGTAAATGAATACTTGAGTGATATTAGTAGAGTCTTTCGAATTCAACAATACGTAAGGCTTTCCAACAACTATGCGACGAACATCGAAACTATCTTTAAATTTGGTAGCTACTTCTAAGATTTTTTCCTGGCTAACGCCATGTGCATCTAAAATGGCCCCAAATGTGTCGCCCGATCTTATAGTATCGCGGATCACATTATAATCATTTAAAACATAGCCGTATTCCAGCACTACCGGAACCTCAACTTGTTCAACTACTTCGTCTACAAAATCATCTTTTGTCGTTTCGCAGGCAATAAAAGTAAATAGCAGTAATATAAGAGTAATTAAATTCTTCAATAGGTTAGTCATTTATTTAGGGTTAAAAGTATGAGTCACCCATTCGCGCCCCCATACTTCTATTTCATTCGGGCTCCAAAGATTAGGAAAAAATTGGACATTTTGAAATGTTGGTGGCAAATAATCTTTCCAATTTGTTCCTCCGGTTGCAGAAATATCTTTACCCGAACCTTCTTTGCTCAAATATCGATATGCTGCACCCATGTGCATTAAAAGCCAATTCACATTTACATTAACGTCAAGTTTTCGTAATTCTTTTATCAAAAGCTCATTATTTTTTTCCTTTTCCGGCAATTGTTGGTATTTATGATACAGGGTATTGCCACTTACTTCATTGGCGGTTCTTATAAATCTCGGAGTATATCTGTATTCAAACTGTTTGAGAGTGAGCGTTTTTTCTTTAGTAACGCTATCTGTAGCGCCGGTTTTCCAATAAAGATTTTCGTATAATTCTTCTATCGAATTTTCTTCCGAAAAATTAGCCCTTTGAGATGAATGTACCAAATGATGTAAGGGTGTGCTATATATTTCTATCATCCTGAATTGAGCCGATTGAAATCCACTCGCGGGTAATAGAGACATCCGAAACTTTAAAAACTGTTCGCGCTCCATTCCCATAATCATTACATCGAAGGAATCGATCAAAATTCTAAAATAACGATTGATTCTTTCTGCCTTCTTTCTGAAAAAATCTGCCTGCTGCAGCTTATCATCAACGATTTGCTTTAGTTCGTGAATTATAAGTTTAAAGTACAATTCTGTTATCTGATGATACCCGATAAAAATTTCTTCATCGGGAAAGTGTGTTTTGGGTATCTGAAGGCTAAGTAAGGTGTCTAAATGAATATAATCCCAATATGTAAGATATCTGTCGTAGAGTAAGCCATCTAAATACGCACTGAGATCTTGACCGGAATTTTTGAATTTTTGCTCGAGTTTAGCTACTTGCTCTATTTTTTTTGAATCCATTTAAAATTGGTTAATCCATTATGATCTTAAAAGAATGCTTTAACCCTTTATATTCGGTTAGTGTAGCCTTCAAAGAACCTACCGCGAGATCAGCTTTCACCAAAATCGGCATTTTATTTTCATCGTCGGTCACCCAAACTGTCAGACTTTCTTTTTCTTTAAAGACTCTTCCTGCCTGTACATAAGGACGAAATTTTAAACAGGGTACTTTCCCAAAGCTTGTATTTAAAACTTCTCTCCCCAGAAATTTGAGTCGGAAGTTATAATTTTCATTGTCAAACATCATATTCATATCGATTGTTTGCCCCTCTTTTATACTATTGGTATCCAACCTGTTGCGAAGATAATAAAAAGAAGAAACCATATCCTGAGTGTTGGCAGGAAAAGTAAAAATCTCTTTAGTAGCATGTTTTTTATTATAAACTAAAGCTTCTCTTTTCTTATGATCGAAATCTATTTGTAAATCTTTCGTATGACCTCCTTCGTCTATTCTTCTAATAAACCGATAGGGCACATCTTTGTCCTTATCGATATACGATTGATAATCGTCTTCTACTTTAAAGAAAAAGCGAGATACACCTACAGTTTTCCCGTAACCTTTTACATGATGGACTTGTTTTCCCTGGAAAGTCTTTTCATCCACTTCAAGTGTTGCGTAACCTGCAGTTATTAATCCGTAATGGATCCTGAATTTAAACCACTCTCCATCTCCATAGGCCCGACTCTGCGCGGAAAGACCGGCGGCACTACAAACTAACAGCAGTAATATTAACTTTTTCATGGTTTGGGGTTTTAGCATTCTCTACTTGCTATTACAACTTCTGTTCCAAAAGCAAAACTCCATCATTTAGACGATGGAGTTTTTTAATTGTTACAGCAAGATTAAAGAGTTCCGCGCGCAGCTTGTTCTCGCTCAATAGACTCAAATAGCGCCTTGAAGTTACCGGCTCCAAAACCTTTAGCGCCCATCCGCTGGATTATTTCGAAGAACAAAGTAGGCCTGTCTTCTAGTGGCTTCGTAAAAATTTGCAGCAAATAACCTTCTTCATCTGCGTCTACCAAAATTGATAGTCGTTGTAACTCCTTAATATCTTCTTTCATCATTTCCATATGACTCCCTAATCGTCTGGGAATATCGTCGTAATATTCTTGTGGTGGTGGTGGCAAAAATTCAACTCCTCTGGCTTTTAGTTGCGCTACCGTTTTTATAACATCATCGGTTGCCAACGCCAAGTGCTGTACCCCGGAACCTTCATAGAAATCTAAATACTCTTCGATCTGAGATTTTTTAATTCCTTTGGCCGGTTCATTAATTGGAAATTTAATACGGCCATTACCATTACTCATCACTTTACTCATTAAAGCCGAATATTCTGTATGAATTTGTTTGTCATCAAAGGATAAGAAATTTACAAATCCCATCACATCTTCATACCACTTAACCCAGGTATTCATCTGTCCCCAGCCTACATTGCCCACCATATGATCGATATATTTCAGCCCAGTAGGCTCAGGATTATAATCTGATTTCCATTCTCTGAAGCCGGGCAAGAACGCACCCTTGTAATTTTTACGCTCTACAAACATATGAACGGTTTCCCCGTAAGTATAGATTCCTGCGCGCACTACTTCGCCATGCTCATCTTTTTCTACTGTTGGCTCCATATACGATTTTGCACCTCGTTTGGTAGTTTCCTCATATGCACTTCTCGCATCGTCTACCCAAAGAGCGATAATTTTAACGCCATCTCCGTGTTTAACAATGTGATCGTTAATTGGGGATTGACTTGTAAGAGGTGTGGTGAGTACAATTCTTATCTTATCTTGTTTTAAAACGTAACTAACAGAATCTCTCGACCCGGTTTCGAGTCCTTTGTATGCATGAGACTGAAAACCGAAGGCTGTTTTATAGAAATGCGCAGATTGCTTTGCATTCCCCACGTAAAATTCTACATAATCTGTTCCCAATAGGGGAAGGAAGTCTGATGCTCCTTCAAATATTTTTTCTAATCCGTAGTCTACCGACTTTATTTCTTTACCCATAATTTAATTTTTTTAAGCCAAAAAACGATTTACGAATGGCATTATTCTTTGATGTACTATATATTTTAGCCCCGATTGATGCGGCATCCCCTGACGCTCTTAGCGTGTTCAGGGATATAGCAGAAAGCGGGAAATAGCTCCTTTTCATTATTCTTCCAGCCATGACTGATAATAACTTTCATCTGCAATTTTTAATGCTTCTTCCGTCACTTTTAACGGTTTAAATGTATCAACCATTACTGCTAATTCGTCTGTCTTAATTTTACCAATGCTTCTTTCGGTCGCTCCTGGATGAGGTCCGTGAGGAATCCCCGCCGGGTGAAGTGAAATATGACCTGCATCCACATCGTTTCTACTCATAAAGTCGCCATCTACATAATACAAAACCTCATCGCTATCTATATTGCTGTGATTGTATGGTGCCGGAATGCTCAACGGATGATAATCGTATAATCGCGGAACGAAACTACAAACTACAAAAGCATCTGTCTCGAATGTTTGGTGTACCGGAGGCGGTTGGTGAATACGCCCGGTAATGGGTTCGAAGTCATGGATTGAAAATGCATACGGAAAGTTATAACCATCATAACCCACCACATCGAATGGATGTGTGGCATAGATCATTTCGATGATTTCATCCTGCTTTTTTATTTTCATTAAAAAATCTCCTTTTTCATTGAAAGTCTCCAGCTCTTGTGGCTTTCGTATATCTCTTTCACAAAAAGGTGAATGCTCCAATAACTGACCAAACCAATTTCTATAGCGTTTAGGGGTATAGATGGGTCTATACGACTCAACGATAAAAAGTCGGTTATCTTCTGTATCAAAATCAATTTGGTAGATAATTCCACGAGGTACCAACAAATAATCTCCGTATTTAAAGTCGAGATTTCCCATATGGGTTCTTAAAGTTCCCGTTCCTTTATGGATGAAAATAAGCTCGTCGGCATCTGTATTTTTATAGAAATAATCTCGCAGCGATTTCTTTGGCGCAGCGAGAATTATATTACAATCACTATTTGTTAGAACAACTTTGCGACTGTCTAAGTAATCATTCTCGGCTTTAACCTGAAAACCTCTAA
The DNA here is from genome assembly GCA_965367015.1 of uncultured Ulvibacter sp. Taxonomy (GTDB): domain Bacteria; phylum Bacteroidota; class Bacteroidia; order Flavobacteriales; family Flavobacteriaceae; genus CAXBES01. The sequence goes on along the minus strand of CBDUGY010000001.1, from coordinate 25,360 downwards.
AGCGATAAGATTGCATATTATTTGCCTTAGCAATCTTGGGAGCGACACTGTACTGCTTTTTAATTTCCTTTACCTGAGTTGGACGGTGTTCGTGATACAGGTTGCTGTACATACCGTCGAAACCAATTGTTCCGAAAAGTTGTTCTGCATATAGTGTTCCGTCGGGTTTGCGAAATTGCGTATGTCTTTTGGGAGGTATTTTCCCTAATTGATGATAAAAAGGCATGAGTTATTGATTTACTACACAAATATCGGAAAAAATTAAGGGTTGCGGATTTAAAGTTTTAATAAAAGTTATGATTTGAACTCTAAACTGAAAACTGGCAAATCTACACTGAACACTTCTTAAAATCGAAACCCGGCACTTACATACCATTCTCCTTCATCGCGCTCGGGGGAAAAGGCATATTTTAATTCTATGGGGCCCAGAAATGTATCGAGACCATAACCCAAACCAAAACCAATATAATTTATGCGGTCTATCCAACGGCCATCTTCGAAAAGATCATCTCCTACATTCGAAATGTTTCCGAAGGCAATTAAATAGTTATTCTTATATATTTCGTAATCTACAGTAAGTGCTGATTTTAAATAGGTATTACCGCGCAGACTCAAAGGTTTATACCCGTATAAAGGGGTTATATTATTTACCTGTTTAAACCCATAACCCCCTACAAAGAAATCCAGTGATCGGGTATTGTTTCCGCCAATTTTAAATCCGCCTTCCGTGGTGAGAAATGCTGAGAGTTTACCAAGAGATGCTGCATAACCGGCGAAGGCCTTAGCGATGGAGAATTGTTTAAAATCATTATTTCTTCCATGTGAAAATAAATAAAGATGAAAATCCCCTTCAAAAAACAAACCACTATTGGGGAAAAAGGTATGATCTAAAGTATCGTATTTAAGGAAACCATAGGTGCTGTAGTAGTTAGTACTTTCAAATATTGTACGAGGTGCGTTATTTTCATCAATACCAATTGTTTCAGAAATATACCGAAGATATTTATGTTCTATTCCACCCCCCAGTAAGAAGCTCCTTCTAAAAAGAGTTTCTGCATATATCTGATTTGTAAAATCCTCATACTGAAGTCTAATTTGATTGAGCTGAGAATTTTCGGTGGTTAGTGTTTCTGGTGCCACGAATTCGGGCTTAACATTTTCTTCAAAGAAGTTAAAACTGGAATTAAGACCCACACTCCAATAAAAACCTTTGTCGATATAATAATTGAAATCATAGCGTAGATTATCTCCCACCATAAAATCTAATGAAGCTATGTCATTATTTGTAAAAAGTCGTTTGCGAGTTATATTTATCATAGCCGCAGTCCTGTAGAGATCGTCATAGTGTGCACCAATTCGCAAAAGCATTTTTGCGTTATTCTCTCTAATAGTAAATACTACATTATATCCGTCTTCGCCTGCCGGAACTAATCTATAATCAATATCCTGAAAATTATTGGTAGCCGAGAGATTGTTTATTCCCTCACTAAACTCTTCATAAGTGACTTCGGCAGGTGTTTTAAGTTTTAATTTCCCTAACACATACGCTCTAGTGTAATTTTCAATTCCATTTACCTCCACATCCTTGATATACAAGGTATTTCTTTCTAAAAATGAAACCTCTTGCTTTGCTGTTTTTTTCTGTCGGCTAGCCAGTTGAATCAACTGATTTTTTAGGGTATCTGCGGCTTTTTGACCAGAATCAATTATTTTTCTCCCTTCACTAAATGACACAACAGAAAAATTCTCAATATTAGGCTGAATATAAATATCTGTTCGCTCCTTTTTTGCCTTCATCACATGAATAGTTCGATAATTATTTATCTGGACTAGAACATCGAATGCAGACCGTAATGCGTTTCTGTTCTTTAAGCCATCTTGAACGTCAATTCCAATAACAATATCCATTCCTTTAGCTCTTACTTCATCAACCGGATAATTATTAACCACGCCCCCATCAACCAACAGCGTATCATTGACCATGACCGGACTGAATAAGGAGGGTAATGCTCCACTTGCAGAAACCGCCCTCGGCAAATACCCCTTCTCTAAGATTACTTCTTCTCCTGTTTCTACATTCGTTGCAACACAAAAAAATGGAATTGGCAATTTGCTGAAGTCATTCCCACTATTCACATGCGAAGTAAGTTTAGAAATTAAATTATACACATTCTGCCCTTTAGAAAGACCTGATGGAATTCCGATCTGGAATTTATCAAATGGAAGAGTGATTGCATACTTTTCAGATTCTTCTTTTTCGTAAAAGGTTTTTGAGCTTCGCGGAATATTATCCTGTATGATGGTATTGAAATCGACTGCATTAAAAATAGAATCGAGTTGTTTTGCCGAATAGCCCGAAGCGTACAACGCTCCAATTATTGCACCCATACTCGTTCCCCCGATATAATCAATTCTTATACCGGCTTCTTCGATCACTTTCAAAGCACCAATATGCGCCAATCCTTTTGCCCCTCCTCCACTTAATACAAGACCTACTTTTAGATCTTCAGAGTCATCTTCCTGAGAATATCCAAAGGCTGAAAAAAGTATTAATACTATGAAAATTATTTTTTTCAAATTTATTTGTTTGTTCGGGAAGGCTCAATTAGAACCCTTACCCATTATCATTATTAAAATGCTCCATAATCTTCTTAGCCCTACTAGCACCTACCACTTTGGCTAATTCTTCAAAATTCGCTTCAGATACCCGTTTACTGCTTTTAAAGTGCGAAAGCAATTCAATTACCGTTTTTTCACCAATTCCTGAAATCGTTTCCAGTTCTGTATTTAACGCCTCCTTACTTCTTTTCTGGCGATGAAAGGTAATTCCAAATCTATGCGCCTCATTTCGTAATTGCTGTATTATCTTTAAAGTTTCAGATTTCTTATCCAGATACAATGGTATAGGATCATCTGGGTAGAATAATTCTTCTAGTCGTTTTGCAATTCCAATAATTGCAATTTTTCCACGTAAACCCAAAATATCTAAACTTTTTAAAGAAGAAGACAACTGTCCCTTCCCTCCATCTATGATGATGAGTTGTGGTAAAGGTTGCTCCTCATCCAGCAGTCTTTTATAGCGTCTATAGACCACTTCTTCCATAGATGCAAAATCATCCGGACCTTCCACAGTTTTGATATTGTATTTACGATAATCTTTTTTACTTGGTTTTCCATTTTTAAAAACAACACATGCGGCAACAGGGTTTGTCCCTTGAATATTACTATTGTCGAAACATTCGATATGACGAGGTTCCTCACTCAATCTAAGATCTTTTTTCATCTGAGCCATAATTCTTTTCTCATGACGATCGGGATCAACGATCTTTGCTTGTTTAAAGCGTTCCATTCGATAATACTTAGCATTACGAATCGAAAGATCTAAAATGTGCTTTTTATCTCCTGCCTTGGGAATATGAATTTTCACACCCTCTTCAACCGTAATCGGGAACGGAACATAAATTTCCTTCGATTGTGAATGAAACCGCTGCCGTAACTCAATCACCGCAAGCTGGAGCAGTTCTTTATCAGTTTCGTCTAATTTCTTCTTTATTTCCAAGGTATGGGAACGAATGATACTTCCGAAGGAAATCTGCAAAAAATTGACGTAGCCGTAGCTTTCATCGGAAATTACGGAGAACACATCAACATTTGTAATTTTAGGATTCACTACTGTTGATTTCACTTGGTAATTCTCTAAAATATCGATCTTTTCCTTTACACGCTGCGCATCCTCAAACTTCAATTGCTCGGCATACTGCTTCATTTGTTCCCGAAAACGCACTAAAGAATCTTTAAAATTTCCTTTTACGATATTTCGAATCGCCTCAATATTTTCATGATATTCTTTTTCAGAATACAAACCTTCACATGGCCCCAAACAATTTCCTAAATGATATTCGAGACAAACTTTATATTTGCCAGCCTTAATTTTTTCTTCTGAAAGATCATAGTTACACGTTCTTAATGGATACAACCCCTTAATTAAGTCGAGCAAGGTATGAACTGTTTTCATGCTTGTAAACGGACCGAAATATTCAGATCCGTCTTTAATCATTCTGCGCGTTGGGAATACTCTCGGAAAACGTTCGTTTTTGATGCAAATCCACGGATATGTTTTGTCATCTTTCAGCATCACATTATAGCGCGGCTGATATTTTTTTATAAGGTTATTTTCTAACAATAGCGCGTCGGTTTCCGTGGCGACCACAATATGTTTAATGTTCCTTATCTTTTTAACCAATAATCTGGTGCGAGCATTGTCATGTTGCTTGGTGAAATAAGAAGCTACTCTTTTTTTCAAATTCTTAGCTTTCCCAACATATAACAACTTTTCTTCTTTATCGTAATATTGATAAACCCCGGGAGACTCGGGAAGAGTAGAAATTTGTAAAGTCACTGAGGCGTCATCCATACTTCAAAGATAATAGCAATTTTATTGTTCAATGTTTTTATTAAATCAATTCTTGTTAAAGAGGGGTTAAATTTCACGGTTAAAAATTCGTTTACCGGAATTTCAACATGGCATGCAGTATTTTAATTATCAAAAGAAAATATTACCGTTAATTTTTATTTAAAGGAATAATGACCGCAATGTTTTTTATCTAAATTGCACTATATAAACATCATTCATGAACATCGCGATCCTATCTCGTGGAGAAGGTCTCTACTCAACTCAAAGTCTTATTCGAGCCGCTGAAGCTCGCAATCACGGGATAGAGGTTTTAGACCCCGGCTATTTTAATTTGTCTGTAGACAATGGTAAGGCCGTAATGCTATATCATGATGAGGTTGTTGATGATATCGACGCTATAATACCTAGAATTGGAGCTTCAAATACTTATTTTGGTTCTTCCTTAGTGCGGCATTTTGAGACTATGGGGATTTTTTCAGTTGTTTCTTCTGAAGCTATTTTAAATTCAAGAGACAAATGGACTAGCTTTCAAATATTAGTAAAAGCGAATGTGGATGTCCCCAAGACGATTCTAATGAATAACTTAAATTATGAAGAACAACTTAAAACTTTCGATGGAAAGCCGGTGATCATAAAACTATTAGAAGGAACTCATGGTAATGGTGTTATTTTAGCCGAAACACCTCAATCTGCCCTGGCGACAATTGAAACACTGCATTCCACCGGGGTAAAATTTGTACTCCAGGAATATATTTCAGAATCTGAAGGCACAGATGTAAGAGTCATTGTGGTTGATGGTGTTGTCGTGGCATCTATGAAAAGGAAATGTAAAGCAGGCGACTTTAGATCTAATTTGCATCGCGGGGGATCTGCGGCAGTTATTAAGTTAAGTTATGAAGAAGAGCGAATCGCAATTCGAGCTGCAAAAGCGCTACGGTTAGGGGTCTGCGGAGTTGATATCCTTCAGTCGGATCGAGGGCCGTTGATTTTAGAGATAAACTCCACACCAGGGTTGGAGGGGATCGAAACTACTACCGGAAAGAATATATCCAAGAGTATTATTGGTTATATAGAACGCAATAAACGTTGATTCCAATAAACTTCTTCAAAAGAACAATTTCTTTAGAAATAAATTATTGCAAACCCATTTTAGTATCTTGCGATAGTTAAATTTCCAGAATTTGAAGCGAAAAATTGGTAGAATAGACAAAGCAGATTTTCCCGAATTAAACTTGTTCGATATAGAAGTGAAGATTGATACCGGTGCATATACATCGAGTATTCACTGTAAGAATATGGTTGTTGAAGACAATTATTTAAAATGTATATTTTTAGATGAAGAACATCCGGCTTATCACGAAAAGCAATTCATTTTTGACAGATACGATGTAAAAGTTGTGAAAAGCAGCAATGGTGCGGCACAAGCCCGCTATCGTGTTTTAACTGAAATAGTTTTATTCGGCAAAACATATCCTATTTTTTTAACCCTTAGTGACCGTGAAGAAATGCGCTATCCGGTTTTAATAGGAAGAAAATTTCTAACCAAAAGATTCATTGTGGATATCAATAATACAAATCTGTCATACAAACTAAAATTAAAGCAGAAGCATGAACATTAAGATTCTTTCGGCTAATCCGAATTTATATTCTACTCAAAGGCTGATTGAAGCAGCAAAAAAGAGAAAACATACTATTGAAGTTATAAATCACACCAAATGTGATATTGTAATTGAGAAGAAAAATCCGGTTATTTTCTACAAAGGAAAACCGTTAGATCATACCGATGCTGTTATCCCACGTATTGGAGCCTCAGTAACATTTTACGGTACGGCAGTGGTTAGACAATTTGAAATGATGCATGTCTTCACAACTACCGAATCTCAAGCGTTGGTACGATCAAGGGATAAGTTGAGGAGTCTTCAGGTATTGTCCCGCGCGGGATTAGGACTTCCAAAAACGATTTTTACCAATTATTCGAAAAACGTAAAAGAAATTGTGGATCAAGCCGGAGGAGCGCCAGTTATTATTAAACTCCTCGAAGGCACCCAAGGGATAGGTGTAATTCTTGCGGAAACGAGAAAAGCCGCCGAATCGGTTATAGAAGCTTTTAATAATTTGCAGGCCAGAGTAATTGTACAAGAATTTATTAAGGAAGCTGGTGGTGCAGATATTCGAGCATTTATAGTAGACGGCCAAGTAGTGGGTGCAATGAAGAGACAAGGTAAAGAAGGAGAATTTCGATCGAACTTGCACAGGGGAGGTCATGCTTCGGTGATTCAACTAACCGACGAAGAAGAGATTGCCGCCTTGAAAGCTGCCAAAGCTATGGGATTGGGAATTGCGGGTGTCGATATGCTCCAAAGTTCCAGAGGTCCGCTAATATTAGAGGTGAATTCTTCGCCCGGTTTAGAAGGAATTGAAGAGGCTACCGGCAAAGATATCGCAACCACTATCATAAAGTATATAGAACGACACGTATAATTTTAAACAAAATGTCAAAAGACGATCTTATAATCTTAGGACACCGCATTGGACTTGGAGAAAGCAAGACCATAGATTTTAGTATTGCAAAATTGTACACCTCAACAAAGGTTGAAATTCCTGTCATTATCGAGCGAGCATTGCTTCCTAGACCGACAGTATTAATGACGGCGGGCGTTCATGGTGATGAAATTAACGGTGTTGAAATTGTAAGACAAACCATCGCCAAAAAAATTAATAAACCAAAAAAAGGCACCATTATATGTATCCCTATTTTAAATATTTTCGGCTTTCTCAATGCAGATAGAGCTTTTCCGGATGGTCGCGACCTCAATAGAGTATTTCCCGGATCTAAAAAAGGGTCACTGGCAAGCAGAGTTGCTTATCACCTTACAAATATGATCTTACCTCATGTTAACTATTGCTTAGACTTTCATACAGGTGGTGCCAGTAGATTTAATGCAGCTCAAATTAGGGTTAGACCCAATGATGATTTGCTAATGCAATTAGCAGAAAAATTTAGTGCTCCATTTATCGTACTCGCCCCTAATATTGAAAAATCGTTTAGGACGGCCTGCGCTAAAAAAGATATTCCCATTTTGTTATTTGAAGGAGGAAAGTCGTTAAATAGCAATAAATACATAGTAAAACATGGTGTTGAAGGCGTCATGCGTTTCTTAAATCATTTGGAGATGCTTGACGAAAAATTTCAAGTACCAAAAGCAATTTCAAATAGTGTTTTAATTGAAAAAAGTAAATGGATTAGGGCTCAGAGAAGTGGCTTATTACATGTGAAGATCGATTGCAATAAACATGTGAAAAAAGATGAATTCCTCGCCACCATAACCGACCCATACGGCACCATGCGTTTTAAAGTAAAAGCGCCGAACGAAGGATATATAATTAATGTTAATCACGCTCCAATTGTACATCAAGGGGATGCTATTTTTCATATTTCGACTGTTGCCACGGCTCCGACTCTTGATGAAGAAAATGAACATTAAATGACTAAGACACAGCTTCGAAAAAAGTACAAAATCCTGCGAGAAAATTTATCCGATTCAGAAATAGAGGATTACAGCTTGAACATTGCCAATAATAGTCTTAAGCTAGATATCTGGGATCGAACATACTATCATATATTTCTTCCAATATTAGAAAAAAAAGAAGTGAATACAGAATATATTCTTCATATTCTTCAAGGGAAAGATAAGAGTATCGTAATACCAAAGGCAGATTTTGATACATCGGGAATGAATCATTATTTGTTGCAGGAAAATACTGAACTACGTAAATCGACTCATGGAATTACCGAACCTGTTTCAGGTATTCAAATCAAGCCTGAACTTATTGATGTAATATTTGTGCCGTTATTGGCATTCGACAGTCAAGGTAACCGAATTGGATATGGTAAAGGTTTTTACGATCGATTTCTTTTAGAATGCAGAGATGACGCAATTTTCGTTGGTCTCTCTTTTTTCGAAGCTGAAGAATACGTTCTACATGAAAACATGGATATTCCCCTCAATTTCTGTGTTACACCTCAAAATATCTACAGGTTTTGAAAAAAACATAGTATATTGAAGGCATATTAATATATAACCAACCAACATCATGGAAACAACAAACAATCCAGCCACTCAACCCCCTGATAATAATCTTGTATGGGCAATTTTATGTACCGTATTATGCTGCCTTCCTTTAGGAATCGTTGCCATTATTAAATCAACAAAGGTAAAGGAACTATGGGCGCAAGGTGATCATGCAGGAGCACAAAAAGCTGCAGATGATGCTAAAAAATATTCAATGTGGGGAGCTGGTATAGGCCTTATTTTCGTAGTTCTATATGTAATTCTTGTCTTCGTTATTGGAGTTGCAGGTGGATTCTAAAAAACTATTAAATCTTACCCTCATAGCAGTACTGCTTGGGGGTATTAGTATTTTATACTTTTTATTCAACCCTACGCAACATTCTTTCTTTATTCCTTGCCCTTTTAATTATGCCACCGGTTATCATTGTCCCGGCTGCGGTTCTCAACGTGCCATTCATCAATTATTACACGGTGATCTTATTAGTGCTTTCCAGTTTAATCCGTTAATGGTATTATCCCTTCCTTTAATCTTTTATGGCTTGGGAGTGAAAGTGGTCAATTACCTTTATAATACTCAGTACAGAGTACAATTTTTTTATAGTAAAATATTTATTTTTTCCTATTTTGGAATTGCTGTTTTGTATTGGATCTTGCGAAATATACCCTATGAGCCATTTATAAATTTAGCACCCACCGGGAATTAGATAAAAAGAAATTGCTCAAATAAAGTGAATAATTGTTTGCCTGATTCAACCGGTATCTCTTGATGATTTGGTGCATTTTTAAGTAAGACAAAGGTATAAAGACAATTATGCTTCTGCTTTACTTTCACGCTTTGGAAATGCCTTCTTATTAAAAACAATTAAAATCCCTACCCCCGTACTTATTGACATATCTGCAATATTAAAAACAGGGTCGAAGAAGGTGAACATTTTTCCACCCCAAATAGGCAACCATTCAGGTAAAATTCCCTCATATAATGGAAACGAAAGCATGTCAACCACTTTCCCATGAAACAACGAACCATATCCTCCACCTTCAGGAAATAAAGTAGCAACCTGATGATGACTATCCTCGAATATCAATCCGTAAAACACCGAATCGATGATGTTTCCCATCGCGCCGGCAAATATCAAGGCAATAGAAAGAATTAACAGTCTTGGCGCAGTTTTACGCACCGAATCCCATAACCAATAACCAATCCCAACAATAGCAACTATCCTAAACAGAGTGAGTACCAGCTTCCCATATTCCCCGGGAATCTTCGCCCCCCAGGCCATTCCTTCATTTTCAACGAAAATTATTCTAAACCATTCAAAAACTTTTATTTCTTCATATAAAGAAAAATGGGTCTTAATATAAATCTTAGAAATCTGATCTATCAAAAGAATCAGAATTATTATAAATATCGATTTTTTTAGGGACATATTTTTAGTGAAATTCTATGGTGTTTTTTGTTCTGTTTTAGAGCCGCAAAAATAGCAATATTAATTGGTTTGTAACAGACTAATTGAGCCTGTAGTACTTTCAGCATTTATGTAATATTTTCCTCTCTCCGGGAGTCTGTTTATAATCTTACCTTTTCTAGAAATAGCCGTACCTGCAATATTTCTATTCGCATAAACGACAATTGAACCTTTTTTAGTTTGTAGCGTCGCATTTCCGGTAAAATTATCTAGTGTACAATTTCCATTTTCCAATCCGGCATATATCTTCCTAAAATCTCCTTCAGCAATTACCGACGCAATTTTTGATGTGATTGATATATTCAGGTTTTTAGGAATCACAATCACCATTTCAATAGCGATGATTTTATGGGCCGCCAGTTTATCATTTTCCTTCACGAAAAAAGGTGAAAATCCGGTGCTAATTATAATATCATTATTTTCTTCGGAAATGTTCACCACTACATTTTCAAAAGATTCACCCCGAACTTTGGTCGTAACCATTATTTTGGATGTTTCCTTTGCGATAACTCGGACTGAAAAAACCTGATCTACATTTACAATCAGTGATTCTACATCATTTATGTCAATTTCTTTCTGTAGGATCTTTTGAGATAATGCTTCCGAAGAAATAGCTATAAGTAGTATGATAAGTGCCTTATTCAGCATTAAAAAAACCCATCGCAGGATGGGTTGTTATTTATTAAACTCATCTTCTTCCGAAGTATAAAGTAGTTGTTGGTTTGTTTGAACTAGCTATTGCATGTTCTTCGCTTCTATACTCAAAGTAGCATGTGGAACCAATTTTAAGCGCTCCGGATTAATCAATTTCCCGGTTACTCGGCAAATTCCATAAGTCTTATTTTCAATTCGGATCAATGCATTTTTGAGATCACGAATAAACTTCTCCTGGCGGATCGCCAGTTGAGAATTTGCTTCTTTACTCATGACTTCACTTCCTTCGTCGAAAGCCTTAAAAGTTGGCGAAGTATCATCTGTACCATTATTACTATCGTTCTTATACGAGCTTTCAATAAGCTCTAATTGCGCCTTCGCTTTATCGATCTTTTCTATTATTAGCGTTTTAAATTCTGCTAATTCGGCGTCTGTGTATCTATTTTTAACTTCTTGGGACATAATTTAATGTTTTTTAATGTTGAGTTTGGTAGTTATTTCATCGAAAACAATTTCCGTACCATTTGGTAATTGGTTTTCGAATTGTAATACCTCTGTCAAGGTTTCTTGTTTTATATACTCTAAATTTTGTTGCACCGCAATCTCCAAAGCCGCTTCTTCCTGAAGGATCACTTCTACACGATCGGTTACTTCAAAACCAGCATCTTTTCTCATATTCTGAATTCGGTTCACCAGTTCTCTGGCAATACCTTCATTCTTTAAATTTGGAGTGATAGTTACATCAAGTGCTACTGTTATTCCGTTGCTGTTCGCTACCAACCAACCTTCAATATCTTGTGAGCTAATCACAACATCGTCCAGGGTCAATGTAATATATTTTTCATTAATTGGAATAGAAATCTCACCCTCTTTTTCCAGCAAAGAGATTTCTTCCTGCTGAAATCCTGCTATAGCTTGCGCTACCGCTTTCATGTCTTTTCCAAAACGAGGTCCTAATTTTTTAAAATCGGCCTTAATTTGTTTAACCAAAATTCCAGAACCTTCGTCAATTAATTCTATCTCTTTTACGTTTACCTCCGACTTGATTAATTCTGAAACCGCCTCGATTTCAATTCTTTCCGAATCATCCAACACCGGAATCATTATTTTTTGTAAAGGCTGTCGAACTTTAATCTTCTCCCGTTGACGTAACGATAACACCAAGGAGGATATTGTTTGCGCCTTTTGCATTTTTCGCTCGAGTGCACTGTTTATGTATGACGCATCACTGTGCGGAAAGTTACTTAAATGTACGGATTCTTCTTCAGATTTCACTATTCCCGCCGTCAAATCTTTGAATAAGCGATCCATAAAAAACGGAGCAACCGGCGCACCTAATTGTGCTACAGTGACTAAGCAAGTATGCAGAGTCTGGTAGGCAGAGATTTTATCTTCTCCATAACTACCCTTCCAGAAACGTCTTCTACTCAAGCGCACATACCAGTTACTTAAGTTCTCCTGAACAAACTCGCTAATAGCTCTTGTTGCCTTTGTTGGCTCATAATCTGCGTAATATTCATCAACACTTTTAACCAGTGTATTCAATTCTGAAAGAATCCAGCGGTCTATTTCGGATCGCTTTTCCAAAGGAACATCTTTTTCGGAATAATCGAAATTGTCTAAGTTAGCATACAAACTGAAAAAACTATAGGTATTATACAGTGTTCCAAAGAATTTATTTCGAACTTCAGCAATCCCCTCTAAGTCAAACTTAAGATTGTCCCAAGGGTTCGCATTACTGATCATGTACCAACGCGTGGCGTCGGGGCCATAGGTATTTAGTGTTTCGAACGGGTCTGCTGCATTTCCCAAACGCTTAGACATTTTCTGGCCATTTTTATCTAAAACTAATCCATTCGACACAACATTTTTATAGGCAACATCATCGAATATCATAGTGGCAATTGCGTGCAGCGTATAAAACCAACCACGTGTTTGATCTACACCTTCAGCGATAAAATCGGCTTTACGCCAAGTATCTTCTACCTTCTTTTTATTCTCGAAAGGGTAGTGCCACTGTGCATATGGCATACTTCCACTGTCGAACCAAACATCAATCAGGTCGGCTTCGCGTTTCATTGGTTTTCCACTTGCAGAAACCAAAACAATTTCATCTACTATGTTTTTATGCAAGTCGACTTTATCGTAGTTTTCTTCGGAAAAATCCCCTACAACAAAATCTGCAAAAATAGCTTCCGACATAAATCCTGCCGAAACAGATTTCTGCATTTCAACTTTTAATTCCTCGATTGAACCTATTACTATTTCTTCCGTCCCATCTTCGGTACGCCATAGTGGTAAAGGAATACCCCAGTATCGGGAACGTGAAAGGTTCCAGTCGTTGGCATTTGCCAACCAATTTCCAAAACGTCCATCCCCGGTGGCCTTAGGCTTCCAATTGATCGTTTCATTTAGCTCGAACATACGATCTCTGAAATCGGTTACTTTTATAAACCACGAATCCAGAGGATAATACAAGATAGGCTTATCTGTTCTCCAGCAGTTGGGATAACTGTGAAGGTATTTTTCAACCTTAAATGCTTTATTTTCAGTTTTTAATTGAATTGCTAATTCTACATCAACACTTTTTTCGGGCGCCTCATTATCTTTATAATACTCGTTCTTAACATACTTCCCTGCATACTCGCCCATTTCAGGACGAAATTTTCCCTGTAAATCTACCAACGGTACTAAATTGCCATTCTCATCTTGCACGAGTAGAGGTGGAACTTCGGGAGAAGCCTCCTTAGCAACTTTGGCATCGTCTGCTCCAAAAGTCGGTGCGGTATGCACAATTCCGGTTCCGTCTTCAGTAGTAACAAAATCCCCTGTAATAATCCTAAATGCATTTTCAGGATTGTCATTTGGCAAAGCGAAAGGCAATAGCTGCTCGTAGCGAATTTCTTCGAGATCTTTTCCTTTAAACTCGGCGGCAATAAAATATGGAATCATTTTATCCCCTTGCTTATAGCTTTCCAAGATTTCTTGGTTTGGCTTTTCTTCGTACTTCCCGGAAAATTGTTTTGCAACTAAATTCTTTGCAAGAATAACGTTTATGGGCAAAAATGTATACTGATTAAAAGTCTTTACCAGTACATAATCGATCTTAGCTCCAACAGTTAGTGCAGTATTACTTGGAAGTGTCCAAGGTGTGGTCGTCCAGGCAAGAAACCAAACATCTTTCGATTGTTCGACAAGGAAGTCGGGAAGGGTATCAGTTACAGCTTTAAACTGAGCAACAACAGTAGTATCGGTCACATCCTGATATGTTCCGGGCTGATTCAATTCGTGGGAACTTAACCCGGTTCCCGCCTTTGGAGAATACGGCTGAATTGTATACCCTTTATACATTAAGCCTTTGTTATATATCTCTTTAAGCAACCACCAAACGGTTTCCATATACTTAGGCTTATAGGTAACATACGGATCGTCCATATCTACCCAATACCCATAGCTTTCGGTCACTTTATTCCAAACATCGGTGTATCGCATTACTGCTTTTCTGCAAGCTTCATTATAGGCTTCCACCGAAATTTTATTTCCAATATCTTCTTTTGTGATTCCTAGTTCCTTCTCTACGCCTAGTTCAATAGGCAATCCATGAGTATCCCATCCTGCTTTGCGATCAACTTTAAAACCCTTTTGTGTTTTATACCGACAGAATATATCCTTGATCGCACGCGCCATCACATGATGGATTCCAGGCAGGCCATTTGCTGATGGAGGGCCTTCAAAAAAAACAAAAGGTTCTTTTCCCTCACGAATAGAAATACTCTTTTCGAAAATATTTTCTTTTTTCCAAAAATCGAGTACCTCTTCGCCCAGTTTGGGAAGGTCTAATCCCTTATATTCTTTAAATCTTGTGCTCATAAATCAATCGCTTCTAATAAGTTCGCAAAAGTAAGTAATTTAATAGAATTAGACTAGTCAAAAAAGTTTGACAAATGATGTTTAGCAACGGGGAGCAGGAGCTAAGTGAATTTTTATATCTTTAGCAAAATCAAGCACTGTCTATTTGAAAAAAATCATCTTCTTTCTCCTAATCCTGCCGTTTTCTTCGGAAGCCCAGAACTATGTGGATTTGCTCAGAATTGGCTATGGGCAAACCTTTAATAATAACTTCGACAGCTCTTCAGCTACAACGAATATTGATTTTCTGGAGGCAGATCTAACTTTCCCTGTGGTTTTAAATAATAATAATGCACTTATCACAGGTGTTGCTTTCAGTAAGAACAGACTACAACTTTTCCCCAAAGACGATAGAGATATCATATATTCTGGTGTGGATCAGAATAATTATGCAGGCTTGTATAGCACGACCTTAAAGCTGGGTTTGGCATCAAAATATAACGAAAAATGGAGTAGTACAATTGTATTGCTTCCAAAGATTGCCTCAGATTACAAAAAGATTAAAAGTGATGATTTTTATATAGGTGGTTTCGCGCTTTTAAAACTTCAGAAAAAAGACAACCTCATCTATCGCTTCGGAGTGTACGGTTCTACAGAAGCATTTGGTTTCTTTACAACACCCATAATAGGGTGGTATTACTTAAGTGAAAACAAAAAGTTTGAAATGGATATGTCCTTGCCTATTGCAGCAGATATTAACTATTCTTTGGGCGCAATTGCTATTGGTGTGGATTACTTCGGAATTGGGCGAAGTTTCAGATTATATGGGGATGCCGACACATCTGTTTCATATGTCGATCTAAGTTCTCTGGAATTTGCCGGATATGCACAATTTAGCGCCCTTCAGAAGAGTGTGTTAGTGAGGGCAAAATTAGGCTATGCGACCAGTAATTATGAAGTTTATGCCGATGGCGATAAAATAGATCTAGGAGTTTCGGCATTTAGTTTTGGCGACAGTAGAACTCAATTAAATCCCACGATTAGCGGGGGTGTCTATTTTAAGTTTGAGGCGATTTACAGATTTAACTTAAGTGCTGATTCTAAGTAATTTAACCCAACAAATTGAATCCTCGTTGAAATCAAAATTTCTTCACTATATTTGAGGAAACTCCCCAGTTATGATTATCAATTTAAAAGGTGAGGTCTGGAAAGACTTCTCTAGGCCTATATGGCGTCATCAAGAAAAATATAAAGTATCAAATTTAGGAAGAGTCATCTCTTACAAAAAGAATCCTGAGGGTGAATTGTTTAAACCATATACACTCTCCGGTTATAAAACCTGGTCTTGTACAAAAAAGGATGGCAAAACCGATTTGATATATGTACATAGGGTAGTTGCAGAACTTTTCCTGAAAGCCGATGAAACACGCCCTTTGGTTATTCATAAAAATTTTGACAAAGTTGATAATCGCGTTGAAAATCTAGAATATGTAAATAAAGATGAACGTTTTGCCCACAATCAAAAAAACCCAACAGTTCTAAAAGCTCGGGAAAAAGCAAGGCTCAACCCGAAATATTCGAAGCTGTCACCGGCAAAGGTGAGAATGATAAAAAAGAAAATACTCGACCCAAATCGCAAAACCAGAATGCGAATCATCGCCAAGCAATTTGGAATTTCAGAAATGCAATTGTACCGCATCAAATCTGGTGAAAATTGGGGGCATATAAAGATTTAAATTAAATGGATAAACTTTGTCCGGAGTGTGGAAGTAAAATAATTGGCCGTGCCGACAAAAAGTACTGTAGTGACGCATGTCGCAACGCGCATAACAATACCCTCAACAAGGATAGAAAAAATCTCGTTCGCAATATCAACAACCGCCTTCGAAAAAATTATCGGATTCTTGAGTCTATTAATACTAACGACAAAACTAAAACTACCAAAGAAAAATTATTGCGTTTAGGTTTCAGTTTCGAATATTTCACTAGTATTTATACTACAAAAACAGGTTCCGTCTATTATTATTTGTATGATCAAGGCTATTTACCCTTAGATAATGATTACTACCTATTGGTGAAGAGAGAAATGTGATAGTGTGAATCGACTTTCTTGCACAGACTCTGATTTTACTCGGTGTGGATCGGATTATTATTTAAACAGAATTCTACTTCCAGGTTTGCCCTTTAAGTTTTAAGGCAGCTATTAATACATCTTTCTGACTTATCTGACCTACAAGTTTGCCGTTTTCTACAATAGGAAATCTTCTGTGTTTTGACTCCAGGAACTTATTGGCTGCATCGAATACATTCATGTTTCCATCTATAGTTTCAACATTCTTCGCCATATGATGTTCCACTTTTACATTGTCCATTGGCTGATTGTAATACCGGCTTTCACTAATTTGTTTTATACAATCTCCTTCGGAAATGATACCAACTAGTTCATTTTTTTCGTTCACCACCGGCCCGCCCGAAATCTTATTCTTGATAAGAGTTGTCATTACCTCCATAACCGATTGATCGGTCGTAAAGGTTGTAAGATTTCTAGTCATATAGTCTGAAACCGTAATATTCTCTGCGCCACCCTTGGTTGGTTTTGCTCTTTTACCCATAAAACTTTTAATACCCATACCTCAAAATTTTTAAAACACCCTAAGATAGTCAATTTTAAAATACATCCTCCCAATTTTAAATTCTGAAAAAACTTTTTCTAATATTATCGTACTTTTAAAAAAATTAAACCTCCAATGAAAAGAATAAGCGCACTATTGTCATTGCTTCTTATCCTAGGACTTATATATTATAGCTTCTTTAGTTTGATGCCTCGAAAAGGGACTCCGGCTTCCATTTCTGAAACCGAATTTTCAACAGAAAGAGCGCTCATTCCGTTAAGAGAGATCACAAAAGCACCACATTACCATGGTTCAATGGAACACGAAAGAGTTGCTGCGTATTTGTTGGGGCAGCTAAGGGATTTAGGCCTCGAAACCGCAACGCAAGAAGGTTTTGTGCATAATTGGGATTGGAGAGGCCTGGACAAGCCACACAATATTATGGGGCGTTTAAAAGGGTCCGGAGACGGCAAAGCCCTATTGTTACTTTCGCATTATGATAGTGCGCTGGTACCCTCATTTGGAGCGAGTGATGCCGGTAGCGGTGTTGTAACCATATTAGAAAGCTTAAGAGCTTATCTCGCAAGTGGTAAAAGACCGAAAAATGACATTATTGTTCTCTTTACCGACGCCGAAGAAATTGCTTTAGATGGGGCTAAACTCTTTGTAAATGAACATCCATGGGCTAAAGAAACAGGACTGGTATTAAACTTCGAAGCTCGTGGTAGTGGGGGTCCCAGTAATATGATTCTCGAAACAAACGAAGGAAATGCAAATCTTATAAAGGCCTTTGTCGAGGCTGATCCAGATTATCCCGTCGCCTCTTCACTTATGTACAGCATTTATAAAATGTTGCCAAACGATACCGATTCTACTGTTTTTAGAGAAGATGGGGATATCGATAGTTTTTTCTTTGCTTTTATTGATGATCATTACGACTATCATACAGCGAATGACACATTCGATAATTTAGATCGAAATACTCTACGACATCAAGGCACCTATCTTTTACCCCTTTTACACTATTTCGGAGATGCAGATCTCTCTAATCTTAAAGCGGAAGAAGATCACGTATATGTGAATTTGCCATTAATTAAAATGATTCATTATCCTTTTTCATGGATCTTGCCCATGCTTATTATTGCCACAGTAATTTTTATTATTCTTATTTTCTTCGGAATTAAAAATAATAAGTTGAATGCGAAGGCTATTGGGACAGGCTTCATTCCTTTGCTAATTTCACTCTTATCCTGTGGAATCCTAGGATATTTTGGCTGGATCTTACTTCTGAAGCTGTATCCACAATACAATGAAATTCAGCATGGGTTTACATATAATGGCCATACTTATATCGCATTTTTTGTACTTTTCTCATTGGCGATTCTTTTTAGAGTTTATCGTAAATACACCAAACCTGAAACGATTGCCAGTTTATTTATAGCACCACTTATGTTTTGGCTGGTTATAAATGTAGCATTATTCTTATACTTAAAAGGAGGTGCCTTTTTTATTATACCTGTATATTTTGGGCTTGTTTCGCTGTGGTTGTTAATCCGTCAAGAACGTCCTAATTTACTACTGCTAACTATTCTTGCCGCCCCTGCCTTATTTATTTTTGCCCCGTTAGTGCAGTTTTTTCCGGTGGGTCTCGGACTTAAAATGCTAGTGGCGAGTTGCATTTTTACAGTGCTGTTATTTGGTCTGCTCCTTCCGGTAGTTGGCTTTTATAGATGGAAGAATTTTCTTTCATTCATTTGCCTGTCATCGGCTATTGTATTCTTTTTAATAGCGCACTTTACCAGTGATTTTTCTGAAGAAAGACAAAAACCAAACAGTCTTGTATACTATAGTGATGCCGATACCACCAAATCATACTGGACGACTTATGATACTGCTTTAGACGACTGGACTAAAGGTTATCTGGGAGATTCTCCCGAAGAAGCTTCGAAATTTGTTTCTAATGCCGCGGGGAGTAAATATAAAACCGGTTACACCTATGCTTTGGAAGCACCAAAAAAGCAAATTCCTTTATTTGAAACCGTTTTGAATACAGATACTCTGGAAGGAGATTACCGAAATGTGACCTTTACCATCATTCCGAAACGGAAGATAAACCTGCTCAATTTGTATGCTGATACTACCTTGACGTTTCAATCACTTCGTTTTAATGGTAAAAACGTTCCAAAAGATAGTACTGGTAATGTATATGAAGGACGTAAAAGCAACCTGTTATTGCGGTATTACGTGTCTCACAATGATTCTTTAGAGGTATCCTATTCGATTATGAAGGATTCTAAAGTAAATTTTACCGTTATGGAATATTCTTATGATTTATTGAATAATTCGCAATTCACGATTAATAAAAGACCTAAAAATTCTATGCCAAAACCTTTTGTTGTCACCGATGCTATCGTTGTAAAGAAGACATTTGCAATAGAAGACCTGCCTAAGAAAATAACTGATACTATTTCTCCATCCTTAACATCTATGCGCTAAGGCGAACAAAAATATGAGTAAAACCATTGCAATCGCAGGAATGGGTTGGTTGGGAAAGCCATTCGCCCAACATTTAATGTTACTTGGGTACCGGATTAAGGGTACAGTAACATCATTAGAAAAAGCCGGAAATCTTCAAAAA
Organism: uncultured Ulvibacter sp.; assembly: GCA_965367015.1. Lineage (GTDB taxonomy): Bacteria > Bacteroidota > Bacteroidia > Flavobacteriales > Flavobacteriaceae > CAXBES01. The sequence continues at coordinate 5,654 of CBDUGY010000001.1, read as the reverse complement.
AGCGGATTTGATGTCTATCCTTTAGAAATTTCAGAAACCGGCATCACGGGAGAAGTAAATGGATTTTTAAAAGACATCGATGTAGTAGTTATTATGATCCCTCCTGGTTTAAGGCGTAACACAGGCTCTAATTATGTGCTTAAGATGAAGCATTTTCTTTCTGAAATAGAAGCGGAATCAGTCACAAAAGTTGTTTTGATTAGTAGTACATCTGTTTATGCTGATTCTCAAGGCGAGGTTTCTGAAACAATACGCCCGAAGCCAACTTCAGAAGCGGGTAAACAGCTTTTAGAAGTAGAGCAGTTATTTTTTAATTCTTCTTCCATAAAGACCACCATTGTAAGGTTTGGCGGGTTATTTGGTGGGAGCAGACAACCAGTTCGATATCTCGCAGGGAGAGAAGGATTAAGCGATGGAAACGCTCCGGTAAATTTGATTCATCGAGACGATTGCATCCGAATTCTTTCAGAAATCATAAGACAAGATGCGTTTGGTTATATAATTAATGCAGTATCGCCCGATCACCCTTCTAAAAAAGACTATTATACAAAAAAAGCCGCCGAGCTTAATTTACAGCCGCCATCTTTTTCCGAAGAAAACGACGAGATCTTTAAGGAAGTTAATTCTATTAATTTAAAAAAGGTGCTGAGTTATCGATTTAAACATAGCTTGTAGGCCCAAAAAAAAAAGGATCCACCAATGGCAGATCCTTTCTTCTTAAATTATTTTTATAATTACCAGATACGCACCCTGTTTTCGGGAGCTACGTACATTGGATCCCCTTCTTTAATATCGAATGCTTCGTAAAAAGCATCAATGTTTTTAAGAGGTTCGGTTGCTCTGTAACGTCCGGGAGAATGTGGATCAGTTTTAATCTGATTTCTCAAAGCTTCATCACGCTGCTTGGTACGCCAAACGGTCGCCCAACTCATAAAGAAACGTTGCTCTGGTGTTAATCCGTCGATTTTACCGGGTCTGCCATTTTCTTTATAGAAACGTTGTAAACCATCGTAAGCACCAAGTAATCCTCCAAGATCCCCGATATTTTCTCCCAATGTGAACTTTCCATTGATAAATACACTGTCTAAAACCTCAACACTATCATATTGTGCAGCTAAGGCGTTCCCTCTTTCGGTGAATTTCTCAAGATCGGCTTCAGACCACCAGTTCACCAAATTACCATCGCCGTCGAAACGAGCTCCACTATCATCGAATGCATGAGAGATCTCATGTCCGATCACAGCGCCGATTCCACCATAATTAACAGCCTCATCGGCCTTATAGTCATAAAATGGGGGTTGTAAAATTGCAGCCGGAAATACGATTTCATTATTAAACGGATTGAAATAAGCATTTACCGTTTGTGGTGACATGCCCCACTCTGTGCGATCTACAGGCTCATCGATATCGGCAAGATTATCTTTTAATCCCCAAGTACCAACAGCTACCATATTATCATAAAAAGTATTTTCGGGCTTAACCTCCATAGATGAATAATCTTTCCACTTATCGGGATAGCCTATTTTAACTGTAAATTTGTCTAATTTTTCTACAGCTTTAATTTTAGTACTATCACTCATCCAGTCTAAGGCTTTGATCCTATCTTTATACGCTTCAATTATATTTGCGATCATTTTCTCAGCCTTCGCTTTTGCTTCAGGCGGGAACATTTCATCAACATATAATTTTCCAAGCGCTTCACCCACACTACCGTTAACAGTTTGCAATGCGCGTTCATCAGCCGGCTTTTGTGATTTTGAACCATTTAAAGTTTTACTATAAAAGTCCCAATTTGCTTTTTCAATTTCGGTAGTCAGCATATCTGCTGAATCGTTTAGAGTCGCCCACCGCATTACCGTTTTCCATGTTTCAACGTCACCTTCAGCTAAAGTTTTTTGAACAACTTCCATATAAGATGGTTGCATAACGATTACAGTATCCATTTTTTTAGTAACTCCTAAATCTTTAAAGGCCTGCTCCCATGTTAGTGCAGGAACCATTTTCTGGACGTCCGCCATCGATCGCGGATTATTAAAGTTTCTGAAATCTCTACTCGCAACCTTGTCTAATCTCGGTTTGGCCAATTTAGTTTCAAAAGCTAAAATAGTCTTAGCTTGAGCACGAGCTTCCGATTCGCTATCTCCTAAAAACTGAAGCATCCGTGTAATATGATCTACATATTGCTCTCTAATTTCAACCGATTTTGGATCGGTATTAGTATAGAAGTCTCTGTCGGGTAAACCCAGACCACCGGGAGTGATATAGGCAGAATTAATTGCGCTGTTATTAGGGTTTGAAAATGCAGCCACCCCAACAAAAGGTTGTGAAATGGTTACAGCATCTTCAGTCATTACCTTTTGAAAATCGGCAACAGTTTTAATGCTTTCAATTTTTGCGAGCGCAGGTTTTAAAGGTTCGATTCCAGCTTTATTCCTAGCTAACGTATCTAATTCGGAAGCAAAGATCATTAACGCTTTGGCCTGGTCGGTTTCGGGCGCATACTTGTTGCTTTCTTTCGTTTTGTCGAGAATTGCAAGCACGTCAGCATCCGTTTTTTTACGAAGCACATTGAATCCTCCCCATCTAGTTTGATCGTCTGGAATTTCGGTGTTTTTCATCCAATTTCCGTTCACGTAATTGTAGAAATCTGCTTTCGGACTTACGGTAGTATCCATATTTGATAGAATAATTCCTCTTTCCACATCGTCTTCTTTTGCCATTTTATTATCATTCTTACAGGCGCTTAAAATAGCGGCAAATGCAAGTACAACAACAGCAGGTTTAAAAATATTTTGTTTCATTTGTTTTTTGGTTTTAAATTTTTGAATGGCTCTAATATATCTTTTATACCTTCGGTATAAGTATTGATTTTAATGTATTGTTACAATTAATTTTTATTTTTATCCCGAAGTTCAGCTCTGAATACCGAATCGAGAAAACGCTTTTGTTTTTCAAGTTCTTTCTTTTCATAATCTTTTTTCTGAAGATCAATTGCGTCTTTTTCAAATTTCTCGTTGATCTGCACCATAAGATTCTTCGCAGCAATATTCATTTCATTAATATAATTCTGAAGTTTTACCGAATCAATTCTGGTTTTATGTGTTTCCTGATTTAATAATTCCGCTCTGGTTTTTGCAACCATCACCCGAGAATAGATGGGTTGCGTAAATAAAGTATCCGGAATTTTCTTGGTAAGCGAATCTATACGAGCTAAAAGGCGCTCAGATCGCGGGCGTAATTCATCAATAGTGCTGCCATTAATCCCTCTGGTTTCGCTTTCAAAATCATCAAAAGCTCCCCATTGCATCATATAAAATTTAGCATTCTCAGTCAGGGTTGGAAAAATAAATTTACTATCCCCGTATAAAGCTGAACTATCTTGAGTGTTTTGAAGTGAAGTCTCATTTTCTTCCGAGGTAATTCCACAAGAAACTACAAAAAAAAAGCAAATGACTCCGAAGAGACTAAAAAATTTCATTGTTAACCGACTAAGTTCGACAAATATATATTTTATAATGTGAACCTCTCTTTTTTTAAGAAAGAATTAGGAGAGAATATACCTATATTTACCAACCAATTATAGCAATATTTCAATGAAAAAAAGAATCCTGATAATAGGAGCTTCGGGACAAATAGGAAGCGAATTAACTGTTCATTTAAGAAAAAAATTCGGTGCGCATAAGGTTATAGCCAGTGATATAAAGGAAGGTGATGAGGAATTAATGAACGGTGGCCCTTTTGAGATTTTTGATGCAATGGATTACGATGCGCTTCAGGATGTGGTAATTAATTATGAAATTACTGACGTGTATCTCATGGCAGCCATGCTTTCTGCTACCGCCGAAAAATTCCCGATGAAAGCCTGGAATTTGAACATGAGTTCTCTTTTCAATGTGTTGAATCTTGCCCGGGATAAAAAGGTTGAAAAAATATTCTGGCCCTCGAGTATTGCCGTTTTTGGGCCATCAACGCCTAAGGCCAATAGTCCGCAACGAACTATCATGGAACCTTCCACAGTCTATGGAATAAGCAAACAGGCCGGTGAACGTTGGTGTGAATACTACCATAAACGCTTTGGTGTAGATGTTAGAAGTATACGTTATCCGGGACTTATAAGTTATAAAACACTGCCCGGAGGTGGAACTACAGATTATGCTATAGACATTTATCACAAAGCACTAAAACATAAAAAATATATCTGTTTCCTAAATGCTGAAACTACTCTCCCAATGATGTTTATGGACGATGCCATTGAAGCCACGTTGAGTATTATGGAAGCCAAGAAAAATAATGTGAAGATAAGAAGTGCATACAATCTGGCTGCCGTGAGTTTTAATCCTGAAGAGATAGCCGCAAGTATTAAAAAGCATATTCCTGAATTCGAAATAAGTTACGAGCCGGATTTCAGACAAGCTATCGCCGATTCATGGCCTCAAAGTATAGATGATACTGCCGCAAGAGAAGATTGGGGATGGGAGCATAAATATTCTTTAGATAATATGACAGAGATTATGTTAGATAATTTAAAGGATTCTTATTAAAAATTAAGATTCACTATTTTATTTGTTAGACCTAAAGCCTTAAGCTTTAGGTCTTTTTTGTGCAATATATTTCTATTTTGATGTTGCTGGAACTTTGAAACAACGCATTTATGAAATTATAATAAGCACTAGCTCATTGCCTAATAATAGTAGAAAGAGAACAAATTTTTGGATCTTTAAATGATGATCCGTTTATAAACAAATTCCACAAAAATTTGGAACTTCCATAAATATAAGTATATTTGGTAAACCAATCTGGTTAACCAATTCAATAAATTCTTTATTATGTTTTCAAGAAAAGTTTTACCTGTTTCTACTATCCATCTCTTTGCAACAGCCGCCCTTCTGGTTTTTTTAGGATGTGTGGAAAACAAGAAACAGACTTCAATTACCAACGCAAATGATGTCATACCATTTTTTCAGCATTGGAATTTGATTTTAGGTGATGGATCTAATGTAGGTCAAGCAACAGATTACGAAAACGAGAATTACTTCTATGCACTAAATGACGGAATTGAAGAATGGGTAGTCTTTAAAAGCCCTAATGCAGGTAATACTCATGGTACCTCAAACAATACCAGAACGGAGCTGGCTCAATTGAAAAAATGGTTACCCACTAACAATGCCAAAATGAATGCTACTCTTAAGGTGATGAATGTTTCTAATACTGGAGATGCCCGAGTTGCAGCCACATATTCTGTGGTAGTGGGACAGATTCACAGTGCAGACGGTCATGAAAATGAACCTCTTAAAATATTTTACAAAAAGTTTCCCGGTCATACCAAGGGTTCGGTCTTTTGGAATTACGAAATCAATACTGAAGGAGAAGATAATTCTAAAAGATGGGATTATTCATCTGCGGTGTGGGGTTATGACTTTTCCGTAGTTGGGAGTGAAAAGGATACATACCCCCCAGAACCAGAAGATGGTATCGCCATAGGGGAAGAATTCAGCTATGAAGTAGTAGTAAAGGATGGGATCATGTATCTCTCCTTTAGTAGTGAGGGTCATGAAACTAAAACGTATACTAAAAATATTATTTCTTCTGAATTTACTCAACGCAATGATATTCCAGCGCAAGTGGAGCAATTATTTGTACCTATTGGTCAGGAT